>NZ_CAMYOS010000007.1:0-89361 GCF_947280595.1 uncultured Gardnerella sp.
ATTAAAAAATAATTAAAAAATAATTAAAAAATAATTAAAAAATAATTAAAAAATAATTAAAAAATATGAAAATGATTATATGGCGTTGGAATCGTTGCTTGATTGTAAATTGATACAGCGTTTTCAACGCCATATTTTTAAGAAGACTAATCATTCTAAAGTAAGCGGCAATCACTGTCGATACCGCACAATTGTAGAGTTTTCACGTCATAATTTAAGGAGAGAAAATGCTTACTCATGGTGTTTTGAATGCGCAACTAGCTCAAGCTATGGCTGGATTAAGGCATAAAGATCAATTTGTGATTTCAGATTGTGGTCTTCCTGTACCTGATGGCGTTGAGGTTATTGATTTAGCACTAGTATTTGGCGTACCTCGTTTTAAAGATGTGTTGGATGCTATTAAAGGCGATTTAGTGCTCGAGTCTGGTGTGATGGCTGAAGAAGCTTTAGGAAAAGAGCCTGAATCTTTAGTAAAAGACGCATTTGCAGTACCTTTAACTTATGTTCCTCACGATGGTGAAGATGGTTTCAAAGCATTGGTATCTCAAGCAAAATTCGTGATTAGAAGTGGGGAAACAACGCCATATTCTAATGTGATTTTGCGTTGTGGTGTGCCTTTTTAAAAGTGAATTGTGTAGAAAAATTGCGCTTGTTTTAAGTTGAATTTTATTGTTTGCTGTTATTGGCAAAAATCTTAGTTAGAGGGATAAAATGAGGCATTACGAAGAACTTAGCTCGCTTGAGAATTTGAGTAAAATTGCGGCTGTAAAAAATTTAAATGCAAATAGTGAGTCTGATTGCGCGGCTTTATCGCGTAAAAATGGCATTGCAGTAGTTGGCTCAATGAACGCAGATTACACGATTGTGGCAGATCGTTTGCCTAATCCTGGAGAAACTGTAAATGGCAATGAGATATGCGTGCTTCCTGGAGGAAAATCTGGGAATCAAGCTGTATCTGCTGCAAAAATTGGTGCAAACGTTTGCATGTTTGGTGCAGTCGGAAATGATTCTAA
Source organism: uncultured Gardnerella sp. (assembly GCF_947280595.1). Lineage (NCBI taxonomy): Bacteria > Bacillati > Actinomycetota > Actinomycetes > Bifidobacteriales > Bifidobacteriaceae > Gardnerella > uncultured Gardnerella sp. The sequence continues at coordinate 1,014 of NZ_CAMYOS010000007.1, forward strand.
CGCTGATTTTCTTATAAATTCTTTGAAATCTGCTGGAGTAGATACAAAACATGTTCGTCATGTAGAAGATGTTAAAAGTGGAGCTACAGTAATCACAGTAGATTCTAAAAGTGGCGAAAATACAATAGTTTATGCTTCTGGATCTAACTGCAAAGTAGATGTTGAGTATATTGAATCGGACTCAGTAAAATCTGCTTTAACAAGCGCAAAAGTTTTAGGACTCTGTTTTGAAAGTCCTATGGAAACGGTTGCGCATTGTGCAAAATTAGCGCATGAAAATGGTGTTAAAGTATTGATTAACGATTCACCATTTTTAGATAAAATTCCTCAAGATTTAATTGATTCTTCAGATATTTTGCTTGTAAACGAACATGAGATGGCACAATTATTGCATATTCGTGAGCCTGAAGATGGCGATTGGGATTCGTTTGACTGGGAGCATACAGCGAAAGTTATGCATGATTTCGGTTTTGATGAAGCTATTGTGACTCTTGGATCAGAAGGCTCTGTTGTGTTGAATTATGCTGAAGAGGATCCTGTTTGCCGAATCCTGCCGCAAAAAGTTAAAGCAGTCGATACAACAGGATGCGGTGACGCTTTTATGGGCACAGTTTTAGCTTGCTTATCTTGCGATATGCAATTAGACGATGCTGCTGCTCTTGCTTCATACGTGTCTGCATACGCTGCTACTGGATTTGGCGCTCAAGCTTCATATGGAAGTGTAGAAGAGATTCGTAAATATTTTGGCAAGTGATTTTGAAAGCTTACTTTGAAGCACTTTGAATCTTTTTGAGCTTTTCGAATAGTTTCGAATCGTTTATATTCGTTTCAAATTGTTTTTGAAATTGTACTTTCGAATCGTACTTTCGAATCGTTTTGAATCGTTTTGAAATCGCCTATTTTCCTCACGACTTTACCAACTGGTAACATAAAGACCAGTATGTGCAATTTCGAAGGAAGGCTGATATGTCTACGATTCTTGAAGGTAATCCTACAAAGCACTTAATGCTGGTAACTGGTAGAGCATATCCGCAACTTGCGGATGAAACAGCACAATATCTTGGAATTGATGTACTAGAAACTACAGCTTACGATTTTGCAAATGGTGAGATGTACGTGCGTTTTACTCAGCCTGTTAGAGGAGCTGACGTATTTGTTTTACAAGCGCATACAGATCCTATTAACAATTGGATTATGGAACAATTGCTTATGGTTGATTCTTTGCGCAGAGCTTCCGCTAGAAGTATTAACGTTGTAGCTCCATTCTTCGGATATTCTCGCCAAGATAAAAAGCATCAAGGAAGAGAGCCTATTACAGCGCGATTGATGTTTGACTTATTCCGCGCTGCAGGTGCAACTCGCATCTTGACTGTAGATATGCATGCTGCTCAAGAGCAAGGATTCTTTGATGGTCCAGTTGATCATTTAACTGCAATGCCTGTGTTAATTGATTATGTGCGAAATACTATGAAGCTAGATAATGCAACAATTGTTTCGCCAGATGCTGGAAGAATTAAAGTTTCAGAACAATGGGCTGCAAAGTTAGGCGGTTTGCCTTTGGCGTTTATTCATAAAACGCGCGATATAACTCGTCCAAATCATGCAGAAGCTCATGGAATTATTGGAGATATCAAAGGTCGCGATTGTATTGTTGTTGACGATATGATTGACACAGCCGGAACGATTTGTGAAGCTGTTCGAACTTTGCGTCAAGCAGGTGCAAAGTCTGTAACTCTTGTTGCAACTCACGCTTTGCTTTCTGGTCCTGCAGTAGAACGACTTAAGAATTGCGGAGCTCGCGAAATTATTTTGACAGATACAGTTCCAGTTCCAGAAGAAAAGCGTTTAGAGAATATGACAGTTCTCTCTATTGCTCCGCTTTTAGCTGCTGGAATTAGATCCGTATTCCGTTCTGGCTCGCTCGTTTCATTGCGTAATGCACTTCCTGAAGATATGAAGCAGAGGAATATTTACGCGCATTAAGCGATAAATATGGATATTGGATCTTTTAGATTAAGCTAATTTTTACAGTCGTTACTTTAAGTTAAACTTAACAGGTTGTTCGTGTGGCAAATAAGCTACTGTGAACGACTTGCAAACACACTCCTGCTATGGAAAGCCCATAGCCGATAGTCCGAAGGAGGTGGGTGATGTCTGCACATAAGTATGAACTGATGTTCATTGCTGATCCAGAGCTTGATGATCGCGGTCTTAAGAAGTTGACTGAGCAATATCTTGAGCTCGTCACCAAAGAGGGCGGTTCTATTGATAACGCCGATTATTGGGGTCGTCGTAAGCTTGCTTATGAAATCAATGGCAAGACTGAAGGCAACTATGCTGTGGTGAGCTACACTGCTGAGCCATCTGTTAGCGATGAGCTTGACCGTGTTTTGAATCTTAATGAGTCTGTAATTCGTACGAAGATTCTTCGTAAGGATGCTAAGTAAACAGTAAAAACAGTAAAAATAAATAAGTACTGTATAAATCTGTAGATAAAAACTGTATATAAAGCAATAAGTAAAATTACACAAAATCACATTGATTTTATAAGACGGATTTTTTAAATCGCGTATATTGCGAAAAGCTTTAGAAAATCTGTGATATTTAAGAAAATCGATTGTATTTTGTAAAACGCAAGTCGAAAATATTCTCCAACTGCGATTCAAAGGGAGACTGATATGGCAGGTGAACCGGTTCTTACAGTGGTGGGAAACCTCATTGCAGATCCTGAATTAAGGAATACGCCTAGTGGCGCATCTTTAGCGAGTTTTACTGTGGCTTCTACGCCGCGCTCGTTTAATCGCAATTCAGGTAAATATGAGGACGGCGCTACTTTATTCATGCGTTGCACTGCTTGGAACGATTTAGCAACACATTGTGTAAATAGTATTCACAAAGGTGTTCGAGTAATTGTTCAAGGCCGTGTAGTTCAGAACTCATACGTAGCTAAAGATGGTTCTAAGCGTAATACTATTGAAATGGTTGTGGATGAGATTGGTCCATCACTAAGATATGCGACTGCTCAAATCACAAAAGTTTCATCAAATAGTGGTTTCGTTGGGAACGCCAATTCTTCAAATCAACCTATGAATGGTTCTAGCGGTTATGCTGGAGGTGCGAATTATACTAACACCAACAGTAATTCTATGAATGTAACTCCTGCAGAAGATCCGTGGAGTGCATCTGCTCCTTCAAATGATGGTTTTGCAACATTTGGTTCAACATCAGATTTTGGCGCAGCAGGTGATGAGCCTGAATTCTAAATTGAGTTTAGGAATTTAATAATTTGCTTATTTGCTTATATTTACTAATAAAACATCAGTTAAAACGTATTTGAGAGAGGACATCCTATGTCACGCAAAAGGCCGCAACCACCGGTCAAGCCTTTCAAGAAGAAGCCAAATCCTTTGAAGGCTGCCAAGATTACTGAAATTGATTACAAGGACGTTGCATTATTGCGCAAGTTCGTTTCGGACCGCGGTAAGATTCGTTCCCGTCGTATCACTGGTGTAACCGTTCAGGAACAGCGCAAGATCGCGAAAGCAGTGAAGAATGCTCGCGAAATGGCTTTGCTCCCATACGCCACCACCGGTCGCTGATTGAGAGGATAAGAACATGGCTGAAACCAAGGTTATTCTCACGAAGACTGTTGCCAACCTCGGTCACTCTGGTGACGTTGTTGAAGTTAAGTCTGGCTATGCACGTAATTATTTGATTCCTCAAGGCTTAGCTTTTGCTTGGAATAAGGGAGCTGCTTCACAAATTGAGGCAATGCGCCGCGCTCGCCTTGCTAAGGCTGTAGCCACTCGTGAAGAGGCTGTAGCTCAGAAGGCTCAAATTGAGGGCACTGTTGTAGAAATCTCTGCTAAGGTTTCCGAATCCGGTAAGCTTTTCGGTGGTATTTCTGCAGATAAGATTGCTTCTGCTTTGTCTTCTAAAGCTCAAGTTGAAGCTCGTGCAATTAGCGTTGCCGCTATTAAGACTACTGGTGAGTTCCCAGCAACAGTTACGTTGCATCCAGAAATCACTGCTTCCTTTACTGTTAAGGTTGTAGCCGAGTAGTTTGAATAATCTGTGTTTATAGGTGTCTTACATTTTATTTAGATATCTAATTCAGGTTTTTCATATAACTCGAGTAGTTAAACGTGTTTAGTCTTCTAGTTTGACTAGTTAAATTCCTTGAATTCTTTCTCCGGATTTTTGAATTCTTTGAATTCTTTGGATTTTTCGAATGTGTAAAGTAGAGCTAGAAGACAAGTCCATTTGGATTGATCTTAAGCATTTACCTCGTGCATGTATGTAAAGTGTTTACAGCGTGCGCGAGGTTTTTTCATGTGCTATATCATAAATTCACAGTATGGGCAATTAGTCTACTATCATATAAATATGCCTAATATTCTCGATTTAATTACAAGCGATTTTCGTACTTTTGCACAGCGTCCATTTAATGCTACTGATTCGCTTGTATTTTGTGAATTATCTTATCTTCGTATGCCTTCATCTGTGCCATTATATAGTGCGGATTCAAAAGGAATATCCACTGTTCCTATTACTGATTTACTCAGAGCTGAAGAGTTTTCAACGATGTTCTCTTGCGGTTCTCCTAAAGTGGATGAATTTCGTAAGAATTTACTTATGGCTGTTTTAGCAAATCCTAGATATCGCGGATTGCGTGTTGGCGAAGTTTTAGAACGCTTTGATGAATCGCATGAACAACAATTTGCTGGAGTTACTTTTGACTTAAGTAATTGTGAAGGTATTGATGATTCGTTTTTTGATGCAAGATCTAAGATGATTGGTTCTGGTTCTGGAGTAGCTGGTTCTGGAGCAACGGGTTCTGATTCTGTGTTTGGGGCAATAGGTTCTGATTCTGATTCAATTAACTCTGTTGACTCTGATTCTGCTGAAACTGACTCTGTTGTAAGTGATTCTGCTGAAACTGATTCTATTGAAACTAGTTCTATTGAAAACTCTTCTGATTCTGGAATTTCTAATAATTCTAGTCGATTCGGATTTTTTGCAAGTGCTGTAAAGCTTTTCAATAATATTCATAATATTTCGCAATTATTCGGTAAAAAATCCTCTATGTTCTCGAATCTTTCTAAGAAGAGATCATATTCTGGAGCGCTTGTAGTCGCATTTAGAGGTACTGATAATACGCTTGTTGGTTGGAAGGAAGATTTCAATATGGCATTTCGTTGCCCTATTCCAGCACAAGAATCTGCAGAAGAATATTTAACTTCTGTAGCGAAAAGATCTTCAAATAAGCGTTATAACTTGCGCTCAAATATACCTAGATTGCTTGTTGCAGGCCATTCAAAAGGCGGAAATATGGCAGTTTACGCGTCTATGAAGTTGGATTCGAATGATAAAAAATTAGGAAGTCGTATTGAGAAAATTTACTCTATGGATGGTCCCGGGTTTGCATCTGATGTAGTTAATATGGAAGTTTTTTCAGATGTTTCTTCGCGTGTTGAAAAAGTTGTTCCGACTTCTGCATTCATTGGATTGCTTATGGATTCAGCTTTAAAGTATCGCGTTACGCAAGCAGAATCTATAGGCTTAATGCAACATTTTGGAATGTATTGGCAAATTAAAGATGGCGATTTTGCTTATTGTGATTCCGTCACTCCGCGTGCTTTAGCGGTTTCAAATGCAGTTAATCATTGGATGTCTGGACTAGATTTTGACGATCGTAAGCGCAGAATAGAGAATGTGTATAACGCGTTATCTAGTTTAGGCTATTGCACTTTCGATGAGATGTCTTTGCATTGGTCTGAAGTGTTGCCTAAATTATGGCAAATAACTTCTAATCTAGATGTGAAGTCTAAAGAATTATTGCGAGATGTTTTAATGGCTTTCACTGGTTTATCAAAGTAGTTTGAAAAAAATAGAAAATATGAGGATATTTGATGAGGATTCGCTTAGATTTTGCGTATGACGGTAGTGGATTTTATGGTTGGGCTAAACAGCCTAATTTGCGAACCGTTCAAGGTGAATTGGAATCTGCTTTGCATAAAGTTTTGCGAGTTCCAGAGTGCGATTCAGTCAATCCTTTGCGTCTAACAGTTGCTGGACGTACTGATACAGGCGTTCACGCATCTCACCAAGTTTGTCATTTAGATGTTTCGCAAGATGTTCTAGAAAATTGTATTGGTCACATGTCTTGCGATTCTTTGAGTGCTCTTGAATACAGATTGCGTCACGTTTTACCTCAAGATATTTCTATTCATCGTGTTAGTGCAGCTCCGGATGGATTTGATGCTAGATTTTCAGCATTAGAGCGCACGTATGTGTATCGCATTGTTGACAGATCTGGTTTTGCGTTTGTAGATCCGCGTATGCGAGGATTTGTGTTACAAGTTGATTATGCGTTAAACGTTGATTGCATGAATCAAGCTGCCAAAATGATGGTTGGTTTGCATGATTTTGGATCTTTTGCAAAGCCAAATCCTGGTGGTACTACTATTCGCGAAGTTAAAAAAGCGTATTGGAATAGAATCTCACAGTGCGCTTGCGATCGTCTTGTTCCTCCTTTAGAGCAAGGTTTATTGGAGTTTACGATTGTTGCAGATGCTTTTGCGCATAATATGGTGCGCTCGCTTGTGAATGCTTCTGTGCAAATTGGCATGTCGAAGCGTTCTCTTGATTGGTTTGACGATAAAATTCATAATCCTGTTAGAGAAGGGTCAACTGGACCAATTGCACCTCATGGTTTGACTTTAGAAAATGTTGCTTATCCTTGTGATAGTGATTTAGCTCTTCGAGCTAATGCTATTCGCGCGCGCCGTGATATTTCTGAACTAAATTAGTTATTTAATTAGTTTTTTGTTTGTGATTTGGTTGGGTGATCTGGTTTGGCTGCTCTGGTTGGGTGAGTGGTTGTGAGTGTTTTGTGGTTGTTTTTTGGTTGTTTTATGGTTTTATTTATTTGCTCAAACTCGCAGGTAGCTTTGCATATTCGCACGTTGGTTTATAATCGAAAAGTTGCATTTGCTTTTAGCTCACAGTTTTGTGATTGCAATGATTGGATGAATGTCCGAGCGGTCTAAGGAGCACGCCTCGAAAGCGTGTGAGGGTTTACGCCCTCCGCGAGTTCAAATCTCGCTTCATCCGCGAATAGGGTTTCTGGCGATCGGCTAGAAGCCCTTTTTATATATATATATATATACTAGTGAGTAATGGCTGTTACTTGTCTCACAGACGTTACGCTCTTATGAGGTACATTGTCATTATGCTTGTGTTACTAGTATTTAGATTTTTAATTTAACTTTTTATTCCCAACAGGATTGGATTATGTTGGAATTTATTTAGAATCGCTCCACTTTTATATTGTTCGACCAAGCAACACCCATCCCTCACTAGTATTTTATGTGTGAATTTATTTGCCAGACGCGCTTTGCTATTAGTTAGGCAGAGATTTAAGATTTTTCGCACTGAATGAGATCTTTAGTGCCATTTTTTATCGCGCGCGCAGTAACATCTCAACACTTCGCTGGCAGGGAAGTCCACTGGACTTCCTCTCTGTGCCAGCTCACTCATCGAGGGAGCTTAAAGCGCACTATGCTGCTTTAATCTCGGTCGATTCGCAGCCCGATGGTGATTCATCGAATGAAGAAGAAAAATCGAAAAATCTCAGTGATTAACCGAAGATTAAAAGACTAAACATGCAAAGAGCTCTCGGAGTTTCTCTTAGAGCAATGTAAAAATCTTGCGATGAGAGAAACTCCGAGAGCTCAGCAACAACAAATAGGAAAATTCTGTAAACTAAACTATTATTTTGATTACAAACGGGGTGTTTAGTGGGGGAGTAAATGAATAATCATGTGTAAATAACATAAAACACACTGGTGATGTTGTTATAACAAATTTAGTGATGAAAATCACTGTATAAATAATTTGAAATTTATGAATATTTTGGTATTATACACAACGTATATCTGTAGTTTGCGCACGTTGTGTTGCGAAAAAATGATGCGAAAGATGATGCGAAAAACTAGCATTTGCGCTAATTATGGATGTCAAAAAATGAGAACAAACGATATTTCTGTTACTTTAGTTTTATGCAAAACGGCAGCAACAGTTGAATAAACGGAGCGAAGAAAAATGAAGAGGAATGTGAATATCAATAATTTTGTTGATTTACAAAAAATTGCAAAAAAGAATTCTTATGCGCCACTTTCTAAGAGTGTGTGCGCTGCGATGCTTGCAGGTGCAATGGTCCTTGGGGGGGGGGTATTCATTTCTCCTTCGCTTGCATATGCTGATGGGTATGTAGCGCCTGACGGAAACATTTACTACGGTTACAAGTCTGACGCGGATTATAGTAAAAACCGCATTAAAATTGAAGTTCATTACTACAGCAACAAAGAAGATGCTGATAAAGATGAGAACCGAGATCCTCTTGGCAAGTTTGTACGCGTAAAGTACGTTGCAAATCTTAATTCTAAAGATAATTCATTTGATAGATGGGCATTCCGTCCAATGTGGTGGTATGGTGTTCCAGCTGGTTTAACTGACGTACACAATATTATCTACAGCCGTTTTGAGAAGTATACAGATGCAGGAACGCCTTCTACTTCGCAGCCTTCTGCTCCGGGTATTAAAAAAGATAGTGATAACGTAACTAAGCACTACAAAGACGCAAAGGACTGGAAGAGTATTTCCAGATTCTACGTTGAAGATCCAAGCAAGCTTAAGTCTATGAACGGCTTGAAAACTCTACTTGGAATAGATGGCGGTCAAAACAAAGGTTACGATGGTAATACTGCAGGAAATTGGGAAGAATTTTATGCTGCATCTAAGGGCATGCAAGGAATGTTTATTGATTGGGAGTCTGCAGGTAAGCGCTTCTATGAGATGACTTACGTTGCAGAGTTGAAGGATGAAGCATGGAAGAACCGTGATGAGCATCCGCTTCGTTTTGCTGCTGGTGTTTACCGTTTTGCTGGTAATTGGCATATTGCTACTGGTCAGATTCATCGCGCTCCAAAGATTGCAGACAGCTTGAAGAACGTTAAATATCCATCTTTGACGACTGTTGTTAATGCTAATGAACTTAATGGTAATGAAAAGACTTCAGTTGAGAACGCTATTAAGAAAGCTAATGAAAACACAAATCATTTCACAGAGCTTCTTGAAAAGATTGATGTAGCTAAAGACGGTACTGCAACTCTTACTTTCCATGACAAGACAACGATTACAATGCCTGGAAAGTTGCTTGTAGTAGAAGATAAAAAAGATAACGTTAAGTTCCCACCTGTATACCCTGCTCCGATTGGCGTTGTAAATCCTAAGAGTTTAAGTGATAAGGATCAGCAGGCGATTATTGACGGATTTAAGAAAGCTAATAAAGACAAAGACTTCCTTAATAAAGTTAAGACTAATGATTCTGAAGCCTATAAGTTTGACAACACCAAGCATGAACTTACTATTACTTATACTGATGGCTCTACAATCACAGTTCCTTATTCATCTTTGGTGTATCAAGGTGCAACTATCGCTGATTGGGCTCCTTACGTTGTGCCTTCTCCAATTGAGGTTGAAAATCTTTCAAGCTTAAGTGAACAAGAAAAGAAACAGGTTACTGACGCTTTCGACACAGCAAACGCTGACTTGGATGTTTACAATAATGCAAAGAAGAATGGTGCAACTCCTGTAACATTTGATGATGGTTTTAAGAACGCTATCATTACTTGGGCTGATGGTTCTACTAGCGCAATTCCTTCATGGCAATTCTTAACTAAGAAGCCTGCTGCTCCAACTCCTCAGCCACCTGCTCCAAAGCCAGCTGAAGAAAAGAAGACGTTCACGGTTGATTTGCCGGTTAAACCTACTTCTGTTAATTTTAATCCATTCAATATGAAGGACTCGGATTTAACAGATACTAATAATTCTACGCAACTTGATTCTATTAAAGGCGTATTGAAAGCAAAGGGTGGTAAGGATTCTAAGAATCCAAATACAAAAGTAGCCATTGATAGCGTTGAATATAGTGTTGAAAACGGTATAGGCTACATCACATTTAAGGCAACTGGATACGAAAATGCCAAGTATCCAATGGGTATGTTCTTTAAGCAGAAACCTGGTATGCAAACTCCTAAGGAAACTGAACATAATCCACAAGGAAAGACTCAATATAAGTACAAAGTTCAGCCTGTAGAATATGAAGGTGATACCGCTAACGCTCTAGATTGGGTAAAGGCTTTGAAGCAGTTTGTTAAGTCTAACTACGGCAAAGATTTAACGAATGATCTTACAGTTACTGAAACATATGTATTGCCTGAAGGTATAAAACCTGTAGAAGGTACTCAAGGATTACAACGTTTCGTTAAAGGTGAGAATGACGATAATGGTGTAGCTACTATTCATATTGGTGATAAGGGAGTCTTAGAAGTACAAGGTTACGAAAAGGGAGATAGTAGTCCGAAGACTCTATTCACTGTTCCAGCGAGCGAGTTGTACGTTAAGAAGAATGCTAGTGGCATTGATCACACTGTTTCGGATTTGAAGGATCTTGCTAAAAAGATTCGCGATGCAAAGAAAAACAGTGGTGTAACAGACAACGATTTGAAGCGCGCTGGTATTGATGCTAGTGACAACACTATCAACGGCATGAATGACGAAAAGGCTCTTCGTGAGCTTATTCGCAAGCTTACTGATGCCAAGAAGGCGGAGTATAAGTACAATACAAATCCGTACGAGGTTAGTAATCCAACTGCGCAACCGACTGATAATGATTTCCAAGCTGCAGTTAAGCAATTCCTGAAAGCCAATTACGAGGATAGTAGCGCAACCGAGAAGATTGATAGTCTTACCTTTGATGCAAACAGCGCAACGCTAACAGGTAAGGGTTGGACTCCAAAAGCTGGTACTTCCTGCTTGGAGCTTAATTCTGATACGGTAACATATGGCATTACTACTGTTTCTATTAACGGTGACGGAAAGAGCGTTGACTTCAAGAATGGCGATACTGTTCTGTTTACAGTGTCTGCAACTGATCTCTACAAGAAGAAGCCTGTTGCTCCTGAACCTGCTCCAACTCCAGACGCTTTGGCGCAGATGAAGGAGGATGCGAAGAAGATTATCGATAAGAATCCGTATCTGACTCCTGAACAGAAGAAAGATTACAAGAAGCAGATTGATGATGCTAAGAATCAGACTGCTATTCAGGATATTCTTAAAGCTGCAAATGATAAAGGCAATGAGAATAAGAACAACACAACTGATCCTAATATTCAGCAAACCATTAACGATAACAAGAATGGTGGAAAGGAAAAGAAGGATCAGGAGCTTAAAGCTGCTAAAGAAGCTGCTACAAAAGCAATCAATGATCTTCCTAATTTGAGTGAGGAAGAGAAGAATACTCTTAAGGGTGAGGTTACTTCTGCAACTGACATTGCAGGTGTAAACACTGTTCTCGATAAAGCTAAGAAGCGCAATGAACTTGAGGGTGTTAAGAAAGAAGCTAAAGAGGAAGCTAAACAGCTTTACTTCCTTGATCACGGTACTGGTGCTGATGTAAATACTGCAGATACTCACGATGAGGACGCTGCTCTTAACAGCGTGCTGGGCTCTACTCCTGAAGAAGATTCTACTCTCAAAGCACTTGATGGTAAGTTGCAAGATTCTACTGCCACTGCAGATGATATTCGCAAAGCTTTAGATGCAGCAAAGAATGCTAATGTGAAAAACACGCAGAAAGCAAAAGATGTTGCAACAAAGAAACTTGAAGAGAAGAAAGATGCGCTTAAAAATGCTTATGACGCATTGACTCCTGATCAGCAAACACAAGCTAAAGATAAGTACGATGCTGCTATTCAAGCAATTGATAATGCTGAATCTTCTGTTAAGAAAGCAACTAAGCCTTCTCAAATCAAGACTGCTCTTGAAAGCGTGAAAGACGAAACCATAAACGCTGCAAATCAAGCAATCGAAGCTGCTAAGCCAAAGCACGATGCTTCTGGTAACACCAACGATAATGCTGCTGCTCTTGAAAAAGAGAAGAAGGAACAGATTGATCGCATCAATGAAAGTGACTTGCCTGAAGATAAGAAGCAAGAAGCTATTGGCAAAATCAACAAGGCTGATAAGCTTGGTGACCCAACTGGTATTGCTAACCGTTATTTGAAAGCTAAGAAGATTGATGATGCTAAGCAAGCTATTGACAACTTCAAGCATTTAAACAATGCTCAGAAGGATGCTTTTAAGGCAATTCTCAAAGATACTGATGCTTCTGATCACAAGAACGATGACGGCTCAACTTCTGACGACATTGACGATGTGCTCGCTAAAGCTGCAAACACAGATAATGCTATGGCTCATCTTGAAGAGTTGGAGAAGAAAGCAAACGACTTTAAGAATGAGCAAGGTGGCAACTACTCTAAGCCAACTACTTCTGAAGAAGATCAGAATAAGAAGAAAGCTTTCGATGATTATCTTTCGGATGCAACAACTCTAACTACAGCAGATAAGGGTGCTGATAAGAGCGCTGATGAAGTCAATACTTTGTATGACGATCTTCTTAAAGCAATGCGCGCTATTGATCCTAATGCAAAGAGCGCAGGTCTTAAGACTGATGCTCTTAAAGCTGAGATTGACTCCGATAATACCTACAAGCCAGATGCTACTGCAGATCCTGCAAAGCCGGGCAATCCTGTTTACAACACTTCTTCTAAAGAAAAGAAAGCTGAGTTTGACAAGGCTTTGGGTGAAGCTCAAACAGTTTTGAAGGAAGCTGCTAAAGCTGATATTTCTACTGCAGAGAATGAATCAAAAGAGCAAAAGGAGATTGACGCTGCTCTTGAAAAGCTTGTTAAAGCTCGCTTAGCTCTTGACGGCGTTGACACAACTGATTTGCAAAATGAGATTGATCAAGAATCTGCAACTACTTCTTCCGATGCGTATAAGTATGATTCTCAAGAAAAGCAGAACGCTTATAATAACGCTCTGAAAGCTGCTAAGAAACTCATCGAACAGTTGACTAGCGATAATCAGCAACAAGATCCATCTCAAGGTGACGCGCAGAAGCCAAAGACTCAAGCTGAAAAGCAAAAAGCTGTTAATGAAGCTCTTGCAAATCTTCAAGCTGCTCGCAAAGCTCTGCAAGGCGTTGCTCCATCTAATTCAGGTTCTGGAGATAGTGGCAGCACTGGCGTTTCAGATTCTGAGCCAACAACAGTAGACAAGAGTGAGTTGAACTTGCAAATTGATAGCACTGAGTCAGATATTAAAGATGGCAATGCTGGTACTTCCGGCACGTCTTCTAACAATGCATCTGGCGAAGGTAATTCTAATGCTATTAAGAAAGCTGTTGAGGATTCTAAAGAAGTTAAGGAAGCAGATTCTAAAGTTGCTCAAGCTCAAGCTAATTTGGATGCAGCATTAGAAGAAGCTAAGAAAGTTTATGAAGATCCTCAAGCCACTCAAGCTCAAGTTGATGCTGCAACATTAAAGCTTAAAACTGCTCGTAAAGCTTTGGAAGATGCAAAAGCTGCTGCAGCTAAAGTTCGCGCTGATGTGCTAAAGAAGTTGCTAAAGTCTAAGAAACTCAGTAAGACTGGCAGCAATGTATCTGTGATTGCTATGTTTGCTTCTATGATTTCAATAGCTGCAGGCGCAATCTTCGTTTCAAAGCGTCGCGGAATCTCACGTCACAGCAATAAGTGAGATTGTGAAGTAAAAAGCGCAAGTTAAAATCCTCGCTTATAATCTTCGGATTGTAAACGAGGATTTTTTATTTAGAAGACTTATAAGTTAAGCTTGAAGATTCGCCTGTAGGGTATCCGAGTGAGTATGCGCGAAGAAGCCTTGAAGTAACTAATTTTATAAGTATTCGCTTGAACTTATTGACTATGTCTTTCTCGTTTAAGCTTTTGTTTTCGCTTTTGTTGCTGATTTCTTCTTCGCTGTTATCGCTTTCTTCGACTTCGTTTTTACTGTTATAAGCAGTTATATACATACTTGTATTAAAAGCTAGAAGTTCTTCTCGAGCGCATTCCATATATGTGATCGCAGCAATGTCTAAAGTTTTTGTGCTAGTATAATCGCGTGTTTTTCCAGAAGATAGTGCATCAACTGGCATGTTATAAGTCTTCTTTCGCACATCTTCGCCATTTCCTGCAATGTGCATAAAAATATTTGATATGCTGGCGATATTATCGCTTAGTTTAATCAATTTTTTATCTAAATTCTTAGCTGCTAAAGTTTGTAAAATAAACGCAAGCCTGTCTTCGCCTGCAGCTGCTTGAGCTAAAGGATCGTGCGACAATCTCAAACTTTCATTGTTATGAGTAAATTCTCGAATGCTTTTAATAGCAGATATTTCTTCGTTTTTAGCGTAATCATTTATTTTGTTTGATGAATTGTTGAATGAATTGTTTGATTTTTGCGAAAGTTTAAGCATTATTTGTGCATTTTTTATTGTTGCTTCTGCAAATTTTGTATCGCATTGGATTGCGACTTCTTGCCATGCTTTTGCAGTTTCTTTAAGAAAAGAATCTTTAATTGATTCGCTTATTTTACCTTTAGATTTATTACCAAAGCTGCTATTTTTGCTGCTGTCTTTACTTGTGTTTTCGCTCTTGTTGTTGCTTGAGTCTTTGCTTGAGCTGACGCTTTTGCTGTTATCTGTTCCGCTGTTTTCGCTATCTACAATCTTTTGTTTTCTTTTTGCAATCGAATAAATTTTATTGCATAACTCCAACTCTTTTTGTGAAGTTTCAAGTGCTTGATTGTCAATACGAACAGATTTGCATGCAGATAAGTTAACAGTTAAACATATGCATAATGCTATGTAAATCAACGTTTTGCATATGTTTTTTGTGATTTTCAAGAAATCCTGAAGTGTCTGCATAATCTAATAGAATAGGCAAACAGTGTGACCAATTAGCAGCCTTGAGATTTTCAATAAATTGAGAGTCTTAAGAATATTTGTTAAATAATGGTCTAATTAGCGTGATTTTCTTAATAAAATTGCGTAAAGTTATCTAATTGGTTTAGATAATTATCTGATTGATTTAGATAACTTAAATAATTAAATAAGATAACAAAAACTGAAATTATAAATGAAATATACGAGAGGACGTGCACGATGGAATTGGATTTGGCGGGAATGCATCAGCTTGCGGCACAGCAGGGGATAAATGCCGAAGAGCTGGACGAGGCACTCGCCGAGGCTTTGCGTCTTGCATATATGAAAACTTCGCATCCTGCTAAGCATGCTCGCGTTGAGTTAGACGAGCGCGCTGGCACTTTTGTTGTATGGGCACGAGATGAGATTCCAGGTGTTCCTACGGAAGATAATCCTCATCCTTCGCCAACTCTTGGAGAAGAGTATGACGACACTCCTCATGATTTTGGTCGTCTTGCTGCTGCTACTGCGCGACAAGTTATTAGTCAGCTTTTCCGTAAAGCAGAAGATGATAGAGTTTTTGGAGCTTTTTCCGGTCAAAAAGGCAAATTGATTAACGGTATAATTCAGCAAGATTCCAAGGATTCTGCAAATATTCACGTTGCTGTTGGAGATGTTGAGGCTATTCTTCCTCGCCGAGAACAAGTTCCTGGTGAGCGTTATCGTCACGGAGAACGCATTCGCGTTTACGTTGTAAATGTTGCTCGTGGTTTGCGTGGCCCAGAAATAGTTGTTTCTAGATCTCACCCTGATTTAGTTAGACGTTTGTTTGAGCGTGAAGTTCCAGAGCTAGTTTCTGGAGCTGTTTCAATCATGTCTATTGCTCGTGAAGCTGGTGCTAGAACTAAGATTGCTGTTCGCGCGAATGCTGATGGAGTAAATCCTAAAGGTGCTTTAATTGGACCTGGCGGCGCTCGAGTTCGTGCTGTTATGGAAAATCTTGGTCAAGAGAAGATCGATATTGTTGATTGGTCTGAAGATCCTGCAAAATTTGTTTCGGCTGCTCTTTCTCCAGCTATTGCAACTCAAGTAACTGTTATAAGCGAAAAGAATCAGACTGCTATTGCTTATATACACGATGCACAACTTTCTTTGGCGATTGGCAAAGAAGGTCAGAATGCTCGTTTAGCTGCAAAGTTGACTGGTTGGAAGATTGGCGTTGAATCTGCTGAAGAACATGCTAAGAAAGTTGAGGCTGCTAAATTAGCTCAAGCTGATTCTTTAGCAAATAAGTAAATTTTTAGCAACTTCGGAATCCAACGTTTCCGGTATGCTATTAGCTGGAATCTGGGCAAATTGCTTAACAAGTTGCTTTGTGAGTTGTTAAGCATGTGGATGACTCTGCAGTCCAGCTGTAAACGAGGTACAAAATCATGGTCGCACGATGATATATCGCAAGGTAAAATATCGCACGATAATATATAAAAAGCTCGCAATAATATAACGTGGCTGCGTAAATATTCGCGCTGCCACAGACTGAGGAGAACACTGAGTGGTAAAAAAGCGCGTGTACGAACTAGCCAAAGAATTTGGTGTAGACAGTAAAACTGTGTTAGAGCGTTTGAAGAGCATGGGAGAATTTGTAAAATCTGCTTCTTCAACTGTTGAGGCCCCTGTAGCACGCCGTTTGAAGACGGCGTTTGCATCCGATAACAATAATGCAAGTGCTACACTAAAACCTTCGAATAATAAAGCAGCTGATTTTGCAAATGATTCTGTTTCTGCAAAAGGCTCATCTACAAATGTTGCGTCACATTCTTCATCTAAGCAAAGTGAGCAGAAAAAGCAAGTTACAAGTGATAATTCGGACGCTGACGTTGCTAAAGCTGTTAAAGATTCTAAAGCTACTAAAGCTGGCGATTCTAAGAGCGATTCTAAGAGCGATAAGTCTTCCTCAAAGTCACAATCTAAGCAATCGTCTAAAGAATCTTCAAAGTCGCAAGCTAAAAGTGAGCTTAGTGCTAATTCACACGTTGAAAATCATGATTCTCACGCTAATAGCGGAAGTGAAAAGTCTGAAAAGTCTGAAAAGTCTTCAGCTCCTAAGCCTGGCGCTCGAAATCGTTCTCATCAAAGTGTAAATACTTCTGGTAATAATTCTAATTCAGCTGGAAGTGCAAATAATAACGATCGACGTAGTGAACGTCATGAGTCAGCACGTTCTGGATTCCGTAATGGAAAATCTGGTCAAAGTCAGAACCAAAGCCAGAACCATTCTTCAGATTCTTCCCAAATGCCTCCACGTCCGCGTCCTCATCAAGTTCACGGAGCAAATTCTGGTACTCCTCGCCCTGGTAACAATCCATTCAGCAGAAAGCAAGGAATGCATGCTCCTACTCCAGGAGATATTCCTCGTCCTCATCCAATGTCGCGTCCATCATCAGAAAATGGTCGCGGTGGCAAACCTGGTCAGGGCGGTCAGGGAGCTGGCAATGGTCGCGGTCGCGGTCGTTCAGGAGCACGTCAAAATCAAGGTCAAGGTGCTCAAGGTGGATCATCACGTCAAGGTCAGTGGAGTGGTTCACGCCGTTCTCATTCTTCAGGTGGCGCAAATTCTCGTCAGACTTCTAGTAATGAATCTCGCTTTGCAAATGCACAAGCAGCAGCAGGATTCCAAGCAGCAGCTGCAGGTGCTCCAAATGGTGGACCATCGCGTGGTGGTCGTGGCAGAGCTGGAGCAGCAGGAGCATTCGGTCGTCAAGGCGGAAAATCTTCTAAAGCTCGTAAGAATCGTTTAGCGAAACGCCGTGAATATGAAGAGCTTAAAGCACCAGTGATTGGTGGTGTTCGTATTCCTTCTGGTAATGGCGCTACTATTCGTTTACGTCAAGGTTCAACGCTTTCTGATTTAGCTGAAAAAATCAACGTGAATCCAGCTGCTTTAGTAACAGTGCTTTTCCACTTAGGTGAGATGGCTACTGCTACACAATCTTTGGATGAGTCTACATTCCAAATTTTGGGTGAAGAAATTGGCTGGAATATTAGCATTGTTTCCGCTGAAGAAGAAGATAAAGAGCTTTTGCAACAATTCGACATTGATTTAGATGAAGAAGAATTGCAAGAAGATGATGATCTTTACTCTCGCCCTCCTGTAGTTACAGTTATGGGCCATGTCGATCATGGTAAGACTCGTTTGCTTGACACTATTCGTAAGTCGAATGTTATTGCTCGCGAAGCTGGTGGTATTACTCAGCGTATTGGTGCTTATCAAGTTACTGTGAATCTTGAAGGAAAACCTCGTAAGATTACATTCCTTGATACTCCAGGCCATGAAGCGTTCACTGCTATGCGCGCTCGTGGTGCTGAACTTACAGACGTTGCAATTTTGGTTGTTGCAGCAGATGATGGCGTTATGCCTCAGACAGTTGAAGCTATTAACCATGCTCAAGCTGCTCATGTGCCAATTGTTGTTGCTGTAAACAAGATTGATGTTGAAGGAGCTAACCCTGAAAAGGTGCGTGGTCAGCTCACTGAATATGGTTTAGTTGCTGAAGATTATGGTGGCGACACTATGTTTGTTGACATTTCTGCAAAGCAAGGCACTAATGTTGATAAACTTCTTGAAGCAGTTTTGCTTACTGCAGATGCTGAGCTTGATCCTAAAGCAAATCCAAATATGGACGCTAGAGGTGCAACTATTGAAGCTCGACTAGATAAAGGTCGTGGCGCTGTTGCTACAGTTCTTGTTCAGCAAGGCACACTTCATGTTGGTGATTCTATTGTTGCTGGTACTTCTTATGGTCGCGTTCGCGCTATGCTTGACGAAAACGGCAATCACTTACAAGATGCAACTCCATCAACTCCAGTTCAGGTTCTCGGCTTGACTTCTGTTCCAACAGCAGGTGATTTGTTCTTAGTTACTTCAGATGATCGTTCTGCTCGTCAAATTGCTGAGAAGCGTCAAGCTACTGAGCGTGCTGCTCAGCTTGCTAAGCGCCGTAAGGTTGTTTCTCTTGAAAGCCTTAAAGAACAGTTCGCTAAGTCTGAAGTTGATATGCTGAATATCGTTATTAAGGGTGATTCTTCTGGTTCTGTTGAAGCTTTGGAAGATTCCTTGATGAAGATTGAAGTCTCTGAGGAAGTTGGAATTCAAGTCATTCACAGAGGTGTTGGCGCAATTACTCAGAACGATGTGAACTTGGCAACAGTTGATAAAGCTGTGATTATTGGCTTTAATGTGCGTCCAAATCGTCAAGTTGCAGACTTGGCTGAGCGCGAAGGCGTGGAAGTTAAGTACTACTCTGTTATTTACAAAGCTATTGAAGATATTGAAGCTGCTTTGAAGGGTATGCTTAAGCCAGAATTTGAAGAGGTTGTTACTTCACATTCAGAGATTCGCGAAATCTTCCGCTCTTCCAAGTTCGGAAATATCGCAGGTGTTATGGTCCAAGACGGCGAAGTCAAGCGCGGTACGAAGTGCCGTATTTTGCGCAATGGCGTTGCAACAGTCAACGACTTGGAGATTTCCAGCTTGCGTAGATTCAAAGACGATGTTCAATCAGTCAAAGAAGGTTACGAAGCAGGTATTAACCTTGGTACTTTCAATGACATTGAGCTTGGCGATATAATCGAAACATTTGAGATGAAACAGATTGAGCGTAAGTAATTATGGCAGGAACTAATCCTCGTGCAGCTAAAATTGCTGCGCTTATACAGCGTGTAATTGCTTCTAATATGGAGTCGCATTTGCATGATAAGCGTCTTTCTAATGTAACTATTACAGAAGTACGCGTTACAAATGATTTGCAAATCGCGAAGGTTTATTGGACTCAGCTTTCTCATTCTGGTAAAGAGCAGGGGGAGCGTCAGCGTGCTTCCCAGGCTTTACAGCAGGCTCACGGACGTTTGCGTTCTTTGGTTGGAGCTAAAGCTGGATTGCGTTTGACTCCGCAATTGCAATTTATCTACGATGAAGTGCCAAGCGAAGCGCATGAAATTGAAGATATTTTGGTTACTGCGCGCGCGAGAGATAAAGAATTAGCTAAAGCTCGTGAAAACGCTAAATATGCGTGGGAAGCTGATCCATATAAAAAGCCTCGCGAAGTAGAGGATTTTGAGGATGAGGATGAGTTTGATGATTCTGATGAGTCCTACGATTCTGAGGATTCTTACGAGTCTGAGTCTGATGATTCTGAGGAGTCTGTTAAAAGCTTAGAAGATTCTAAGGATTCAGAAGATTCTGCTGAAGACTATGAAGATTCTGCTGAAGACTCACAGTTAGATAGTAGCGAATTGGACTAGATTTCTCTAATGAGTGATCAAGCAGCAGATTCAGGTCTTATTCTTATTGATAAGCCTAAGAATGTAACTAGTCATGATGTAGTTGCGTGTGTCCGACACCTTTTACACACAAAACGTGTTGGACACGCTGGAACTCTTGATCCTCAAGCAACAGGTTTGTTGATTATTGGATTTGGTAATGCTACGCGCTTGTTGAATTATTTGCTCGGTCATAATAAATCATATGAAGCTGTTATTCGTCTTGGCGAATCAACTACTACTGACGATGCTGATGGGCAGATAATTTCTTGTGATGGCATTGAAAAAATTTGCAAAATAGAAGATTCTTCTGTAATTCTTAAAGAATTACAGTCTGTAGTTTCTAAGAATTTTCTTGGAACTATTATGCAAGTTCCAACAGCATTTTCTGCAATTAAAATCAACGGTAAGCGCGCATATGATTTGGCTCGTGAAGGTAAAGAAGTACATTTAGAGCCTAGGGAAGTAGTTATTAGCGATTTTTCATTATTTGATCCGCAATTTTCTACAGGCTTAAGTGGTGCAAAAGTACTTGATTTGCATGCTAATGTTTCATGTTCAAGCGGTACGTATATTCGCGCTTTAGCTCGTGATTTAGGGCAATTGCTTGGCGTTGGAGGACATTTAATAAAATTAAGACGCACTAGTATTGGCGATTTTTCTGTGAAAGATGCTCGCGTGTTGAAGCTTTGTGCTAAAACTCATGAATTTAAAGATCGAGATGGCGTTTTACAACATCGCTTTAAAGCTGTTCCTGAATCTAATTTTGATGAAAGTAAAGATATAAATAAATATTGCATAAGTATGATAGAGAGTGCAAAATATACTCTTCCTTTGATTGAAGTTGATAGTAGTCAAGCTAAAGATTTGCGTTTTGGGCGCTGGATTACGATTGAAAATAGTCAAACGTATCCTGCAATCGCATATGTAAAGCACGAAAAAACTGGTGATTGTGACGTTGTAGCAGTGCTTCAAATTGCAAAAAATAGTAAATATAAGCAAATCAAACCTGTTGTGGTATTTCCGGCAACACAGAAGACTGGTAAACTAGACAAATAGTGGATAAGATCATGACTTTATACGATGATTTTGTGGCTAGTCGTGATAAACAGTGAACGTGATAGTAGGGGTATGATGAAGGTCATCGATATTCGACCAGATGCTAACGGTATGATCAATTGGCCAACGCTAAGTGCTGAGCGTAAGTCGGTTGTTACGATTGGAGCTTTTGACGGCATGCATCGTGGGCATCGTGAGATTATTGGCAAAACAGTAGATATTGCGCATCGCAATGGTGCTTTTTCTGTTGTGATTATGTTTAATCCACGTCCTAGTACTGTGCATAATAATCCAGATAAATATGACGACTTTGGTGATTCTGAAAGTCCTGTTCCTGTTGACGATCAAGCTTTGAGCAGCGTGCGTCAGCGTTTGCGAGTTATGGCAGATTTGGGCGTGGATCATGTTCTTGTAGTGCGTTACAGTTTAGCTTTTGCTGCAAAATCGTATCGTTTCTTCTTGGGACAGCTTGTTGGCAAGTTGGGTATGCGCGCATTAGTTTTAGGCAAGGATGCTGAGCTTGGTGCTCATCGTTCTGGCAATATTCACACTATTGGAGAACTTGCTCGCGCTACAGGCGTTTTTGAGTTAGTTGTTGTTGATGATTATGGTCCAGGAGATGTTCGAGTTCCAGATCCTATTGTTCGTGAATCTCCACAAGAAATAGGCGATCCATCAAATCCTTCAGACGGTATGAATAAAGCTGAATATCGTGCTTGGAGTAAGGGAATGCAAAATAAAAAGGTTCGCGCTTGGAGTTCTACGAATGTACGTTGGATGCTTGCAACTGGGCGTGTTAAAGAAGCTTTTGAAATTTTGTATCAGCCGCATCGTGTTGAAGGAACAGTAATTCATGGCGATGAGCGTGGACGTGAGCTTGGATTCCCAACTGCTAATTTAGGTGAAACTATTGATGGATATGTTCCTTCAGACGGAGTTTATGCAGGTTGGCTTATTGATTTAGATTCTGATGCTGTTAAAGGCGTTGGTGCTTCTGATAGTGAAGAAAATAATTCTTCGGATGTTATTCCAACTGCAAGCTTGTTGCGCCGCGATGAATTGCATTTGGGAGCGCGTTCTCCATGGCGTTTTAAAGCAGCGATTTCTATTGGTTCAAAGCCAACTTTTGCCTCTGATGGTGAGCAAAAACATACAGTAGAAGCTTATGCTTTAACTGATGAGTGGAAAGATTTGTATGGGCATCGAGTTTGTTTGGAGTTTGCTCATTTCTTGCGTCCTCAAATGACTTTCAGCTCATTGGATGAATTAAAAGATACGCTTAAGAACGATGTTGCGAAAGTAGAAGAGCTTATAAGCAAAGAAGATTGTGAAACTCAAGATTCTCTTGTTTAGCTGAAAGAGTGTTTTGCATAAAAATATTTGATTATGCAAGACTTAACATTCTCTTTTATAGTCGAAAAATAGTTTCACTAGCTTAATCCCAATGCTTCTAAAGCATCTTTTATACAATGTACTTCGATTATTTCCAATCCTTGTATATTAGGCTTTTTTCTCATCTTGCATACGATTGCGCGTTTATATCCAATTCTCTTGGCTTCTCGAAGTCTAGGTTCAATGCGCGATGCTGATCGTATTTGTCCGTTTAAGCTTACTTCTCCAATTGCGCAAGTCTTATCTATAACAGGCTTAGTTTTAGCTGCGCTCGCTAATGCTGCGATTATTGCAAGATCGCATGCAGGTTCTTTTGCTTTTGCTCCAGCGATTGTTGAAACATATAAGTCTTGAGATAAAAGATTTATATGACCATGTCTATATAGAACTGCTGTAAGCATTGCAATTCGATTCGCATCTGCTCCTGAAACAGCTCGTCTAGGTGTTGGAAGTGCGGAGTTAGTAACAAGAGCTTGTATTTCAATAGGCAAACTTCTATGCCCTTCTAAAGTCATTGTTACACAAGTTCCTTCTGTGTTATTTTCTTGAGAAGATAAAAATAGCCCTGAAGGGTCCACAACTTCTTCAATGCCTTCTCCGCTCATATCAAAGCATCCAACTTCATCAGTTGGTCCAAAACGATTTTTAACAGCTCTGAGCATGCGCAAAGCTGTTTGAGAATCACCTTCGAACTGGCATACTGTATCTACTAAGTGTTCTAATGTTCTAGGACCTGCTATTGAGCCATCTTTAGTGACATGTCCAACTAGAAGTACAGGAATTGAATAAGATTTAGCTACGTCAATAAGTGCGCTCGCAACTTCTCGAACTTGAGTTGATCCACCTGTAATACCTTCAACATCTTGTGAAACAATCGTTTGAGCGGAATCAACTATTGCTAATTCTGGTTGATATTTTTCTATAAGAGATAGAACTACGTCTAGGCTTGTAGTAGATGCTAAAAGAAGGTAATCGTTTATAGCGTTGATTCTAGAAGCTCTTAGTTTAACTTGCTCAGCAGATTCTTCTCCTGAAATATATAAAACTGGCTTAGATTTTGAAACTTCTGATTTTTTAGCTACTTTTCCAGCTGTTTCAAGTAATAAAGTCGATTTTCCAATTCCGGGTTCGCCAGCTATTAGTGTAACTGATCCTGGAACTAATCCGCCTCCTAAAACGCGATCGAATTCTTCAAATCCGCTTGATAATCTCATGTTATCGTTCGCTTGAATTTGTGTGATTGGCTGTGCTATGAAGTTGTTATCAGAGTAGTTTTGTGCTTCAAACTTGTTAAAAGAATAGTTATTCTCTGCTTTGTTTTGATTGTTGTTTTGATTCAGATTGTTCTGTTGACTTTGGTTGTTTTGCGTTCTTTTAGTATTTAAGTTTTGCATGTTGAACGTTTGCGTGCGAGTAGTAGATCTACGTGATTGTGACGCTTTAGAAACGCCTATAATTCGCGCTTCATGAAATTCGTTTACAGTTCCCCATTCTCCGCATTCTGGGCAGCGTCCATACCATTTTAGTCCGCTCCAACCGCATTGAGAGCAAAGATAATGAATTGTAGATTTTCCAGCCATGCTTAGACGCTATATGTCTTTCAAGACATTTGTCAAGACATTTGTAATGTTTTGTGTTTTTATATGTAATGAATTGTATTTATTTGCCGTCATCGCACTGTGAGATAATACAAGCATGTCATATAGCAGCAATTCAAATTCTAGTTCTCATTCTCATCGTGGGCTATTTATTGTTTTAGCTTCTGCAGGTTTAGTAGTTGTGCTTGCATTGTTATCTGCATTTGTGTGGCCTGGGTGGGCTTTGAATCATTCTGATAACACTCATTCTAAGCATGTTGCTACAGCGCCTAAGACGCCATCTATTCAAGCTAAAAAGTTGCCAACTAACGCTAGTGCTCTTTTGAAAGCAATGCCAGACAGTGTTCTTGATTTTGCTCGCGTAGATGCTTCTGCAAGTGCTATATGGAATAATGCATCTCCTTTAGAAGAATACACATTAAAGTATTCGACTGGAGAAAATGGAGATGATGTTTCCGTTATTGTTGCTCAATGGCCAACTAAAGATTCATCTACTAAGCAATATGAGGCTTTGGTTTCTGGCTTGAAAGGTGATGATTTAGCTACAGGAAAGATTCAAGTTTCTTCAAAGACAGTTGGCAGTTATATAGTGCGATCGTCTGAAGAAGATAAAAATCATGCTACTGTTATTTGGCAAAACGATACAGCTGTGTTCCAAGTTTCTGGTGCTAAACAAGCAGTAGAAAGATTCTATCGTAGTTTCCCTATGTGATTTCTTGTTTTTAAAGAAAATAGCGTGTAATACAAGATATTCTCATAATGCTTTATGTTGCGTTTTGCAATTTGTGACATATTGCTTTTAATACATGCTATATTTGGAAAATATTGCATTAAAATAGTGTTTTGGCGTGAAAGTCGTTAAAACGGTGTACCATTAGCCAAGTTGCACACTTTACTAGGATTGGAGGCTTCAAATGGGTTCTGTCATTAAGAAGCGCCGCAAGCGGATGAGCAAGAAGAAGCACCGCAAATTGCTGCGTAAGACTCGTCATCAGCGCAAGTAATATATGCTGAGCGCGTCTGCCCGTTTGGGGGCACGTAATACTTTTAAAGCGTCGGAGATTTCCGGCGCTTTTTATAATTTTGTTTGAGTTTTTTTGTTTGAGTTGGTTTGGGTTAATTTGAGTTGATTTTGGTTGGTTTGAATTAGCTTGAAATAACACTAATTAGCCTGAATAAATCTGAAATAGCTTGGATCAATCCGAAATAACAGGCTTTAAACCGGAATAATCCAATAATCCGCTTTTTAGATATAAAAAAATAGAGCCTGCAAAATCGCTGGCTCTACTTTTATTTTTTACTTACTTATTTGGATTTGTAAGAGTACGTGGTCCGTTTGGATCTCCTACGATCACTGTATCTACCATGTTTAAGAACAATCCGTGTTCCACAACGCCAACAGTTTCAATCAAATCTTTAGCTAATTCTTGTGGATGTTCAATACGCTCAAGATGTAAATCAACTACGAAGTTGTTTTCATCAGTGCGAACTTCTTTGCCATCTGCATCTAAACGCAATACTGGCTTGTATCCGCGCTTTTCAAACTTACGAATCACTTGAGCAGATCCGAATGGAATCACTTCAACAGGGAGAGGGAATTTGCCAATTGTATCTACTACTTTGCTTGCGTCAACAATCCACACAATCTTGTTTGAGTTAATTGCAACAATCTTTTCCCAAAGAAGAGCTGCTCCGCCACCTTTAATGCCATTAAAGTTTTTATCGACTTCGTCAGATCCGTCTATTGTGACGTCAATATGGTCAACTTCGTTGATGTCTAGAATTTTGATTCCGTAGCTCTCGGCTTGCTCTTGAGTGCGTCTTGAAGTTGTAACTCCTGTAAAGCTTAAGCCTTCTTCTTTTACTCTGCGTCCAAGTTCATCTACCAAAAAACGAACTGTAGAGCCTGTTCCAAGACCTACCATCATGCCATTTTTTACGATTTTTGCGGCTTCGATGCCTGCTGCTTTCTTAAGCGCATCTTGTTGTGCTTTATCCATTGTTCCTGCTTTCTTTTGTGATTACACAGCTTAATAGAAGTTTTGTGAAACTAAATGCGTTTTATACTTCCGTAAACTTATCAATAAGCTTCCGTAAACTTCTATATATGCTATGTGTGGTGCATAGTTATATGCACTCATATATACATATACATATTATCCTTTAGGTTGATTTTTAACGATTGTTTGAGTTGGTTTGTATATAAAAAGATGTTGGCTCTAATTGAAGTGTTCCGTCTGGCTGAACGTATCCGCTTATGTTGATTCTTCCGCTAATGAATCGAGCTTCGCCTGTAAAACTTGGACTTGTTGCAGGAGGTGGAGTGAATTTTAATATTCCAGATACGCTTAAGCCTTGTATGGATTTGTAATTATTTGTGTCTGATTCCTGTGTGTCTGTGTTTTGTGACTCTTGTGAGTCTGATTCTTGTGAGTTTGTGTTTTGTGCGTCTGGCTCTTTTGTTTCTGGCTCTTTTGTTTCTGTATTCTGTGACTCTTGTGAGTCTGACTCTTGTGTATCTGATTCTTGTGTGTCTGTGTTTAGCGATTCTATATTGTCTAAGTTGTCTAAGTTGTCTAAGTTGTCTAAAGGAAAATCGCTATTTTTAGTATCGCTATTCGTGGTATTGCTATTCGTAGTATCGCTATTTTCAAAATCAGGATTAGTATTATTCTCAACAGTGCGATTCGCGTGATACTCCTCATTAGAAATCTTGTTTTCAAGTAAAAGTTTTGCCTCGTCAGGAATATCTGTTCCGCTTGCATAAGGAGAAGAAAGTAGGGATTTCCAGCCTTCTAAAGGAAGATACCCTTTTTTTGCTCCTTTTGCACAATCTTCTGCATAAGTTCGAGCTAAAGTATCGACTTTTTCATTTCCAGCGTTTCCTGCATGCCCTTTAACCCAAACGAATTTTACAGATCCTTTTCTTTTAGATATTTCTGCATCAATCGCACGAATTAAATCAGAATTTTTAACCGGTTCATTTTTCGAATTTTTCCAACCATTCTTTTTCCAACCGTGAATCCAAGTAGTCGAACAGTTGATTGCATATTGTGAATCAGTTTCAATTGTTAAGTCTTCGCTTCCAGGATGCGCTCGCAAAGCTTCTAAAACAGCGCATAATTCACCAATTTGATTAGTTCCATTACTAGCTCCGCCAGCATCTGCGTTTCCTGTATGATTGTGTTCGTGAGCAGTTCCAATTTCATCGCTATGATCTGCCCAAGCCCATCCCATTGAACCATTCGGATTTCCAAGAGCTGAGCCGTCAGTAGAAACAACAATCATTTTTCAAGCCTTTCGAATTCCATTTTTACTCTAATAAATTATGATTTATATCACAAATTTTATCGTATATTAAAACAAAATCATCGATAATTTTAATCGCTTTGTGTTTTGTGCTTTTCCTGTTTTTATGTTTTCTGTTGGATTTTTTGATTGCGCGAGTGTCCATTTTATTAGTAGTTGAACACGTGTTTATTTTTATTAGTGTTTGAATAAGTGGCATATATTTTTATAAAAGTAATACAACACAACGTAATTTGTATTATAAGTGAAAAATTTTTTTGTTACTTTTAAAGTGCGATTTGCTAAATCGTTGATATTGCTAATAAATCTGGGGGGGGGGTATTAGTTTGTTAGTGTTCACTGACTTTTGTTTATATTTTGGATGAAAATTTGTCTAGCTTATAAGTAGTCTTATTTAGTGTATTGGAGGTTAAAAGTGTGCGTTTAACCTCCAATCAATAGTCATATTGTAATAACGAATGCCTATTATCGACCTTTATTTGTTATTACGTTATTACTTTGTAATTGTGACTATTTGAATTTTAAAAATGAAACAAATTTCATATGAGATTTGTGCGTAAAAAAGAGGGAATATGCGTATGACTACTACTAATTTAAAGCGCATTGTTGCACTATTTAGTGAAGCTTTAATGCTATATGCATGCTGCATTTCAAGGTGTTGCAAGTTGTTTTCCGCAAAGTTCATGTACTTGTGTAAATAAGTTTAAAATTTACAGAACTATATTTGCATAAATATTACTTTTTAGAAATTTGCAATGTTATTCGTTAATTTTTAAATGTATTGCTATAGGTTTTTGCGAATCTTTTAGTATGCGATTTTAAGGTTTTAAGATTTTAGCGTTTAACAGTTGTAAGTGGAGTTGCTTTTAAGTTATTGCTAATTACGCGATGCTTTTAGCGTGTGTGATGCTTAGAGCGTGTGGGTTGGTTGTGCGTTGGAGTGCACTAAGAGTTATGAGAATGTTTAAGTTAAGTGAAGTAATGAGCAGCATTTTGGCGATTATTCGCAGCATTTGGGCGATTATGCGAGATGCTTTCGCCTTTATAAGCAAGCGTGCCCAGAGTATAGCTAAAACTATTCTTATTTGTGTGATTTCGGTTGCGATGTGGCTTCCGATGTGCATTGCTCCAAGCGCTGCTATTGCTAGTGAAACTGTTGTATCTAAAGCAAACGATTCTAAAACTAGTGCGTCTAGTTCGTCTGATTCTTCCGATAGTTCCGATTCCTCCGATAGTTCAAATGCTGTATCTAACGCGTTGCGTTCCTTACAATTAGCTGCATCAAACTTAAGCGCAAATTCAAATAATCCTTTTACAAAAGCGTCTATTGCTAATAGATTTGTTAAAGATAGTTTTGGTTCTAATCTTTTCAATCTTAAAAATACGAGCAATCCTTTTAACGCTATATCTAGATTAAGTAATTTAGATGCGCAATCACAAAATCGCGCAGCGCAAAATCGCAGCGATGATCGCGATTCTTACCCGCCTTACACTCCTGGTTGCAATAAGGATTACGCTTTAGGTGAATGCTTCACTACTAAAGGTGATGGCGCTGGTTTGCGCGCTACTAACGGACACGATTTGGATGTTAATGGTATAGGATATAGGCAAGGTGGCGCTTTTGAGCGTAATCGTGGATACTATAAGAATGGCCCAGTTCCTGAAGATCCTTCCGGATCTAATCATTATGCTGAAACTTACTTCACGCCTTACCCTAAGGGTACGTATATTGTTAAGCGTCTTCGTAATCTTGCTTACGATGATGCAGGGCGAGGCATTGATACCAATAAAACACCTTTGGATGATGTTGCGGACTTCGTGTTCGTAAAGCGCACACCTAAGGCTTCCGGCGGCGGATTTGTGTGGGATGTTATTTTTAATGCTGGAGGTCGTACGCATGGTGCTGCAGATGCGCTAAATTACTTCACAGTTCCAGAAAATCAGATTCTAGACAAGGGTAGCGAAGGCGGAAGGCAGTATATTCAGCGCGTATTGTACACGGGTAGGGAACGTTCTGCTCTCTACTTAAAGAATAAGCATAATGAAGATTTAAAGAAGCAGAAGAAGCCAGAAGATCCGTCTTACGTTCCTCCTCGTGAAACTTGCTCATTCTCTTGGGATAATCCTAATGGTTTGTGCAGCATTGAAACTACCGGTGGCGATGTTTTGCCTAGTGAAACCATAGAAGATGCTTGGATTAAGTCGAATGATCAGATACGTGGCAACAATGGTTACTCGCATATTGTTAACACTCCTCAAATTGGCGAAGGTGGAAATCAGAAAGAGAACTATGAAAAGAACGGCAACTTCATAGGCACATGTAACGATGGCTATGCTCTTGACTGCATGCACAGCACGAATTACGCTTTCCCTTCTGGTGGTGACCATCAGCTTGCTCCTAAACTTGAAGGAGCGTATTCAAGAGGTTATAGCCCTGCGTATGTGAAGCTAATTGACAATCTTTATAAAGCTATTCGTGGCACAAAAAAGACTAAAATATTCCTCTTCACTAACAAGCTTAAAAACGGTGATTTGATTCCGTACACTTACAAGATTCATTTCACTACCACTACTGCTAGAGGCCATGAGAATGATTCGTTCTTCTATGGTGCAGGATCTTATTTTGGTGCAACTTCTCCTTCTTTAACGTATGGTAAGACTGATCCATTTGGCGCTTGGAGTAGCATTTACTCGCTGAAAGCAGCAGGTCGTTTTAGTAAGTCGTATCGTTACACTTCGTTGTATGAACAGTGGTATGGTGTGCCAAGAATTATGGATGTGCAGAGCCCGCGTCTTCACTTCCTTAGGGGTACTGGTTTAGGACCATTCGGCCCTGGTTTGAATAAAGATGGTGAATTCCCACTTGATGGTGATGATGATCCTTCAACTTACGGAAATAATGGTAAGTACATTTCTCGCTACGGTATATGCCTTGATTCCTCTGGTAAGGTTAATGAGAATTGTAAGATGGAGATTTCAAGTATGTTGCTTGAAGATGAGAATGGCAATCCTTTAATTAACAGGGCTTTGGCAAGTTCTCCAGGTATTCAAGAGACTAAAGATATTCGTTTACTTCCTGATTTTTATTCTCCAAATAACAATTATGCGCGTGGTAATCAGTGGTTCCGCTACCCGGGTGTGGACGATCATAATACTAAGGATTCAACTCCTGGAAGGCATAAACTTCAGCTGAAGTATCGTAACGATTACTATCAAATCAGCGAAACGCAGGATTTGTGGTACAGAATTATTACGCAAGCAGATGTGTTTAAGCCTTTGCAAACTGAAGAGTGGAATAAAGACGACAAAACTCCTACGTATTATTCTTACGATAAGCCTCTTCCGAATCCGATTGTGCTTAATTCTGGTAGTGAAAATAAGGGATTTGTTAATTTCGAAAACAATAAGGGTCGTTTGTATGATCAGGTGAAGTCTTTTGATCCTAACCTTTACACAGACGTGCTTAATAGCGATCTCATGGGTAACCAGTTCAAGTACGGTTCAGTAAAAGATACGTATCCACTTGATAGAACCTATGAAGGAAGTAAAGATAATGGCGCAAACGATGCAATAAAAGATAACGCTGTATACAAAGCTGAGTGGACGGATAAGTGGGGAGATAAGCTTATGTCGAACACTCTTAAGGATGCTGAAACTAAGATTGCTGTTAAAGTTCCTATTGTAACCGTTTCAAACCGTTGCGCTCATTCTAAGATTCTTGACGATTTTAAAGATGAAACTGATGAGTCTAATAGGTCTGCTTCTAATGGCGATCGCTCTGCAAATTATGCGAATAGAGATGGCGGTGATAGGGATAGCGGTGACCGAGATAGCGCTGACCGCGACTCTAATATTCCTGAATGCTGGCCTAAGCCTCAACAATCAACTGCGCGTAACGTTTGGTATATTTACTATGCTCCTAAAGGCTCAAAGCAGGGTGATCCTGTGCCTGAAAAGCTTATAAATAAGGCTAAAGATAAAGCTAGTGGTTTATATCGAACGTGGATGCGTAATGGTTACAGTGCACAGTTGCAGGATGGTAAAAGTCCTGAAGTTTTGCCAAATTACGTGTTTGTAAAATATTTAAAGATTACTTTCTGGGACGATTCAACTACTGTTATACCTGTTGTGTTCCCGTACGTTGATTACGAGAAGCCAACGTTGGATGTAAAAGTTAGCGTTAATAACGGTAAGCCTATGACTGTGCCTGCTGATGGTTTGAAGATTGCAACTAAGAGCAGGATTAAGTTCTGGGTTAAAGGCCATGACGACAGGAAGATTATGCTTGGCGTCAATGGTAAAAACGATGATCAGAGTAAGTACAATGCAGAAATCAAGAAGTATGTTGGTAAGGATTTCTACAACGACTTCGAAATGATAACCAAGAGTAAGTCTGGCAAAGATTGTGCTAAAAATGGATGCGGTAACTTTACTACAATAAGTTATGACGATTTTGTGCACGATAACGGTATGCCGAATACTGAGACAGACAAAGAGGGCTGGGTTATTAACGATAAATTCAACGGCTCTAATGGTGGTTCGCCTCAAGTTGACGTTGCAGATAGAGGTGTGCACGATTTAATATTCCACGGCTGGGATGAAGTTGGAAATTCTGTAATAAAGAAGATTAGGCTGATTATTGTATCTCCTGGCTACGGTTTGCCAAACGTTTGGTGGGATAAGAAGAGGAATGGCCATTATGTTGGGCGCGTGAATCCTTGGGATGAAGATAAGCGTGTGCGTTCAATTATGGTGAGAATTTGGCCGCGCGGTAAAGATGGTCCTGCGGAAACTAAGGATAAATCCCATGGCAAAGACTTGAGCTTTGACGAAAAGTGCCCTACGGATGGCAGCTGCTATGGCATTATTATTCAGCGGCATGGAAATACTGATCGTTGGGAGCAGGTTAATACTTATAAGGGTAAGAATTTAGCTGCTGGAGCAGATGCTTCTAGGGCGGCTGCTGATGACGATAGGGCTCATACATCTGACGATCAATTGCGTGAGAAATATTCAAAGCGTGTAATTACATCTGATCTCGATAAGCACTTCAAGGGCTGCACTGCTAAAGATGGCGACAGTTGCGAAATCACTTTTGATCCTGCAACAGGAAATATTGAGATTCCAGAATACTTTGCGGAAATTGGTTCCAGAATTTATGTGGACGCATACTCTGTAGCGGAAAATACTCCAAATAAGAGTCAAAATAATTTGTGGCCTATTATTGGAGATTATGCGGATCACTACAAGGATCACGAAGAGTCCGATCCGCTTCCGCTCGATATTACTTGGCCAAACGGCTTAGTGCAAGTAAGCCCATTTGAATTAAACGATTCTGAAACCGGAGCTTTGCTTACTTGGATGCGTCACGACAATAAGAATGAGCGAATTTTCGGATATCGCAAGGAAGAAATCGGTATTAAGGGCGAAGACAAGTACGATACTTACAACCGCTATGATGCTTCTAACTCATTTACTTACGCATACGGTGAATCGAAGAATCAGTACTCTTGCAAGGCGGATAATAACCACAAGAATGATTTGCAATGGAAGTTGTGCTTGGATATTAGTCCTAAGCGTATATCTCATGACGATTTCCCTACAGCTGAAACTGCTTCCAATATGAAGCATTCTAAGAAGAATCTCACTATAGATAAGCTGGAAGCAAAGGATGAAACTGTTCTAAATCCTGCTACGCATGAAGTTACACGATATGTGAATATGCGAAAAGATTACAAGTGGGATCTTAAAAGCACAAAGGTTAGTGGAAGAGACTCTGACCCTGGTCTTAAGTGGTACGGAGATAAAGACTTTGGCAACGAGTATTTAGTGTATAAGTGGGATATTAACACGCAAAAAAGGCTTAATACGAACGCTGTATTGGATTTGATTAAAGGAACGCCTGTAATTCCAGACCCAACAAATAAGCCGCAACCATCTCTCAAATACCTTGACGGTTCTAAAAATAAGCACGACATTTTATATGGCCCTGGAGGCAACGGTGGTTGGGATGGTGATCTTCCTGATCGCGGTAATTGGTACGGTTATGCTCCTAATGATGGAACTTGTAAATTAGCTTATTCTGACAATCTTGGAAAGTGCCAGTGGGAGAACGTTCTCGATTTAGTAAAGTACGATTCTGTATCTGAGTCTGGTCGTAAGGGTTCTTTTGCAGACGATGTAAACGTCAACATGGAGCTTAAAAAGAATGGCAAAGGGGAGTATGTTGAAACAGGTAATGAAGTTTCTATTACAGACAGAATAAACCAAGGCGAAAAGCATAGTACGTACGCAATTCACAAGCATTTCCTCATGCCTGGAGGAGCAAATGTCAACGGTCAAGCGGATGGCTTGGATATTGGTGACACGGATGCTGACACTAAAGACGGCATAAAGCACGGAGTCATACTTGAAAATAGGAGAGTAAGGTATGTAAACGACTATGATGATGTGCCAACTTTGAAAGGTAGTGAACGAGAAAATCAGGAACAGCATGCAAAAAGGTATTTCGCTAAGCGACCGTTCATGCATGCGCAACTGTACGTACACAATGGCTCGATTGTGAACGATCTTACATTCCGCGTAAATGGTGACCAAAATACCACAACAAACGTAATTAACGTGTGGTTTGTGCCTGTGGATGGTCAAAAGCCAACGATTAGCGGAAAAAGCTACCCTGAAAAAAATAAAGCTTGGAATATTCACGGCATCTGCATGCTCCCAGGTCAAGGCAAAAAGGATTGTACTCCAATCGATGACGATTTAATTGATTTAGAGAAGAACGATTGGTATCGCACGGATACTGGTACATTGCTTTTGCCTGAAAATTTGAAGCTGGAGGATGACTTTAACGCATATACGCCGACCGGTCAAATTGACGTAAAGATTAGTTGGCGTAAGTGGCTAAAAGTTGATACAGGTCAATCAAGTAAAGCGCTTTTAGGCAATTTGCAAATAGATATTGAAGCAGACGGCGTAAAAGATTCTAAAGGTAGAACTCCTCGAATACGTTTTGTGCGCGATGGATATGAAGATAAATATTTAATACGCCGATTTATTGAGCGTTACAGAAGCACGGATTTGCAAAATCCTGATCCCGCAAAGCCAACCACCTTTAGGATGTTTGCTAAAACTTCGGATTCCGTTGGAAACGAAAGCGAAGAAACTGCTGTGGGCTGCTTTAAAACTAAGTGGACGAAAATGGAAAGTCCAAGCGTTGTTGCCTACTATGATGGCGAAAACAACGATCAGCCTGCAAATTCAGACAATCTTTGGCTTAATGGCAACGACAGTTACGTTAAGAGGAATGGCCAAGCTGTTACAAACGCTCGCAGAAATAATGTTGTTAAAGTAACATCGCCTCAATATTCTAAGCGAATGGTAGTCTACTACAATCCTAATAACAGCGCTGATAATGCTGTAACTGAAGATAAGCTCAGTATTGGAAAAACGCTTTCTGTTTGCTGGTTTGGTAACAATAATTGGAGATATTGTGATGATAGTGAAAATAAGCCTTCTTCAGATGAAGTTGAGATTAAAAATGAAAACGGTAACGCTGTTGTTCTTTTCAAGAGAGGCAAGTTAGCTCCTGGAAGCGTGGTTAGAGCGCGTGCGCGAAGAGATATTGGACCATGGACGTGGATGCCTGGTGTTAAAAGCATTGAAGAACTCGTAGAAAATTCAGATGTGAGGAACGGGAATAGGAATAAGAGTGCTCGTGCGGCTTTAGTTGAGCCTGCTGGTGCAAGTAATCGTTCTAGCTCGCGTTCGTCTTCAAAAAATAGAGCTTCCGATGCTAATGAAGACACGCTTGACGTTCTTCCAATGGAAATAGCAAAAGAGAGAACAGACGAAGTGTGCAGGCCGGATGATGTTAAGCCAAGTGATTGGAAATCAAAGCCTTCCGATTGTGTGTACTTTGATGTTTCGATGCGCAGACGTATTGTGCAAGTGCACCCAATGCTGCTTAGTAATCCTGAGCAGCGAGCAATACGACTAGAGCTCACTAAAGAAAACCACAACACAGGAAAGTGGCTTGGTAACGATAGCGAAGTCGTCACAAATGATGACATAAAGCTGGGCGCTGGCAAGACTATGGTGACATTTAGAGAGTATGACTACAGGCAAACTGATGAGGACGGAAAGAATATTTATACACAGCCTAAAGTAACTCCTAGCTATGGATCTATACCTCAAGAAAAGCAAGATTTGGTTGTGTTTACTAGTGGTTGGCGAAGCCGCGTGCTTGTGCCACTTCCTCGAGATAATCAAGTTACGCGATTTGTGCGATTGCGCTCTGTTGATGGAATCAATAGCGACGGTGGTGGAAACACTAACAAAGGTCAGGATGACGATGGCTTAGGAAACGGTGCTGCAGATTATGTGGTAGACGTGCCTATGAAGAATGGAACTCAAGATAGGTCTAAAGCGCCTAAGATTGAGGGTAGGGCAGATGATCCTGGTCTTGTGCTGTCTCCGGATAAAAAGTCGCTGTTCTACGTTTACAATCTTTCGGACAAAACTCCAGTTAATTTTAACGATTTGCAATCAGTAGTAAATCTTAAGCTAAATAAGAAGTTGCATCCAGATGATGAGTGCAAAGGCTTAGATGGTAAAACACCTTTGCCATTTGCGGATTGCCAGCCTTCGCTACGAGCTGAAATAAAAGGTAACGATAAAGTTATTGCAGAAACGACTCGTACTGACGGTCTTAACGCAATAAATGGCAACATGATGTATACTCTGTCGGAAAGCTCAGAAAAGACGTCCTTCATAAACATTATTGATATGCAGGATATTACAGATAAAAATGGTCACAACGGCGGCGGATTCTCACATATTAACGTGTGTAGAAAAGTAGACGGCAAGCAGGTTTGCGGCGAAACTGCTGAAGATAATGCTTCTAGTCGTAAAGTAACTGATTTTGCTGGCAAACCTCGCTGGGGTAGCTCTGGAGCAATCGACCGTAGCTTTAAGCTTACTGACACGAATAAGATTTTTGAGTCTACGGGCAGTGACGGGCGAAATCGCTTGGATAACAGGCTTATTATGTCCCTTGGTGTGAGCTGGGTAGATAAGACGATTTACGATGCTCGCGGACGCGAATCTGAAGGAAGCGACCACGCAAAGCAAGACGCGAACGATAGTGTTGACGAAGCTGTAATGCCTGTGTACTTGGTTGCAACAGACAACGTTAAGCCAACAGTTAAAGCAGCTGGCGCGCTTGAAGGAACTAGTGTTACGAACCCTTACGGTGTTGACGTGGATAACATTGACTTCACGTTCAATACTAAAGACGAGAATAATCAGCATTCTGACTCTAGTGTTTCTAAAGATGGAGATAAGAAGAGATTCATAGACGCTTATGACGACTACGATACGCGCGCAACAGTTAAGAACAAGCTTAAGGTGTACGTTCGTAGGCTAAATGGCGGGAATCCGCAGAATCCTGAGTGGACTATCACTAAAGCTGACGGAAGTGTTGATACCGATGAACTTAAGAAGTTATTAGCACAAAATGGCAAAACTGCAATATACGCTGTGTATGCTCAAACTGAGGATTCGGTTGGCAATAAGAGCGAAGGCTATGGTGCTAGTAAAGATGATAAATCTGCAATACTCGGTTACATACAACTCGGCGGTATAAACGTTAAACCAATTGCTCTTCCATTTAGTGGTGGTAAAGCTGCAATATGGTTCACTTTGTTGTTTGGTGTTCTGCTTGCGCTGTTCTTGGCATCAGGCGCGTTTGGAAAGCGCGGATGGCTTGTATCAGTGTTTAGCTCTCGCGGATTCTCACGCGCTTTGATCAAGCATTGCAGCTCTTCTTTAAGAAACTATTAGAAGTAGTAGTTTCTTGAAGCAATTAAAGCTATAACGTATTTTCGTGATTGTAAATAATTTTAATTGCTTGTGTAGTTTTGTGTGCGTGTGAAAGCTTACACTATTGCATAATAAAAATAAGACTTGCGTTAGAATAATAGATTTAATTCCAACGCAAGTCTTAATTCAAATTTATAAGTTATTTTAAGCTAAAGCTTTATCTACTACAGCAGTAGCTTCTTCAAGAACTTTGTCTAGAGCTTCTGGAGAAACAAATGACTCAGCATAAACTTTGTAAATGTTTTCAGTTCCAGATGGGCGAGCAGCGAACCAATTATTCTTGGTAGTAACCTTCAAACCGCCAATCTTAGCACCGTTTCCAGGAGCTTCTGTAAGCTTTGCTGTAATATCTTCGCCAGCAAGCTTTGTCGCCTCAACATCGTTGCCACTTAGAGCTGCGAACTTCTGCTTCTGCTCAAGAGTAGTTGGAGTGTCTACGCGCTTATACCAGCTTTCGCCAAAGCGAGCAACCTGATCTTGGTGAAGTTGAGCTGGGTTCTTGCCTGTTTTTGCAGTAATTTCAGCTGCGAGCAAGTCTGGAATCAAGCCGTCCTTATCTGTAGTCCAAACGCGACCATCCTTGCGAAGGAAGCTCATTCCGGAGCTTTCTTCTCCGCCGAAAGCAACTTCGCCGCTAAAGAGTGGATCAACGAACCACTTGAATCCAACTGGTACTTCCACAAGCTTTGCGTTAATAGAAGCAGCTACGCGATCGATAAGGGAAGAAGACACAAGCGTCTTTCCGATTGCAGTATTCTTTGGCCAATTTGGACGAGCGCCACCGAACAAGTATTCAACGCACACAGCAATGTAATGATTTGGGTTCATAACGCCCCAGTTAGGGCACACAATTCCATGTCGATCTGCATCAGGATCTGTTCCGCCAACTAGATCATACTTATCCCAAGCGCCAGCGTTAAGCTGATCAACTAAGCCTTTCATTGCGTAAGGGGAGCTTGGATCCATTCGAATCTTACCATCGTGGTCAATTGTCATGAATCGCCAAGTTGGATCAACTTCTGGACGAACAACGCCAATATTCAATCCATACTTTTCGTTCATAAGTGGCCAGTAGTTTACGCTTGCTCCACCAAGTGGGTCGATTCCCAAACGTACGCCACTAGATCGAATCACATCGAAATCAATTACGTTTGCTAAATCACTTACATAGTGTTCGCGGTAATCGAAGCCTTCTACTAAATCAGATTTGATTGCTTCTTCGAAAGGCACGCGCTTTACTGACTTGTAGTTGTCAAGTAATTCGTTTGCGCGAGCTGCGATTGCGTTAGTTACGTCTGCAGGAGCAGGTCCTCCTGTTACAGGATCGTACTTAAAACCGCCGTCAGTTGGAGGATTGTGTGAAGGAGTTACAACAATGCCATCAGCTAAACCTTCACCGCTGAAACGTTGAGTGCCATCTGCTGCGCGATTATGCGTCAAAATTGCTTGTGACACAACAGGAGTTGGCACGAAGTCGCCACGCGAGTCCACACGAACGTGAACGCCGTTAGCAACTAAAACCTCAATAGCTGTCTTTTGAGCAGGCTCAGAAAGAGCATGCGTATCGCGACCAATATAAAGAGGTCCAGTTACGCCAGCTTTCTTGCGATATTCAGCAATAGCTTGCGTGATTGCAACAATGTGAGCTTCGTTAAACGAAGTTTTCAAAGCTGAACCACGGTGACCGGAAGTGCCGAAAATCACGCGCTGTTCTGGAATATTTGAATTTGGAACTTCATCATAGTATGCGCCGATTAAAGCATCGACGTTGACTAGATCTTCTGGGGTGGCGGGCATACCCGCATTTTTTGCTACCATAATTTTTTATTTTGCCACGGCGGTGGTATTTTGGCTTACAGAAGACTCTAAGCTTTCTGGTACTCGCACGCATAGTGCTTGTTTATCAACGCTAAAACGCAAGTGTTTTGTGTATCCTAGAATATCTCCGTCTACTTGTACAGGAGCGGATCTTTCCAGCAATACTTCAGCTTCTAAACCTTGAAGTTGTTCTATTTTAGAGTTTGTTGAAAGTGGACTTTGTTGAGCTTTTCCAGTAAGTGTTTGATGCACTACATCACCAAATAAATTAGCCCATCCAATCAATCCGCCAGTAGTATCAATAATCTCAAAATCAAGTATTCCATCA
This sequence comes from uncultured Gardnerella sp., assembly GCF_947280595.1. Lineage (NCBI taxonomy): Bacteria > Bacillati > Actinomycetota > Actinomycetes > Bifidobacteriales > Bifidobacteriaceae > Gardnerella > uncultured Gardnerella sp. Next base: position 40,570 of record NZ_CAMYOS010000007.1, read on the forward strand.
TCGTATGAAGCTTCTGGCATAAGCGAGAACATAGGAATCTGCCCACAATTTCCAGACATTAGTGTGCGGAATGATATTTCTTTTTTGCTGCTTTTAGTTCCATCTATTTGTGTAAAAATCACATTTCCTCTATATTTTGGTGCAAATAAGTGTTTTACACCTGATACGAAGTATGCGAGCCAACTTATGTTCTTTTTTAGTGCTGGATTAGTGTCGTCAATCATTAACGCATCGAATCCTATGCCTGCAATAATTAAAAATGCGTGACCGTGATCTTCATAAGGTTTATCTAATATCGTTACGCGCCCCATATCTACGCGCAACGATCCATGTGATGTTGCAACTTGAAGAGCTGCATATGCATCATCTACAGGAATTCCCATATTTCTTGCGAATAAATTACCTGTTCCAATAGGTATAATTCCCATTGCGTGTTCTGTGCCGCTCATTGCGCTCGCAACTGTTCTAACTGTGCCATCTCCGCCGACTGCTACTACTACATCCGCTCCATGTTTAAGTGCTTCTAAAGCACATTCTCTACCATCTTTGTTTAGCAAAGTATCAATAATTTCATATTGCATTTCATGAGATTGGCAATATTCTTTTATTGTTTTGCGATATTGTTCTGCTTGAGGTTTAGAAGGATTTAGAATAAATGCGTAATGCACTAAATCGCCAGTTCTTGCTGCAACTGTTTCATTCATATGATGCTTCTTTAAGGCACGAGAAATAATCATGATGACGAAAGGCGCGCAAACAAGTGCAAACACAATCACCATGAGTATTATCGTGGCTTCAATTGGCATACTTATTATTTTTGCACAATATTTTATCAAAATGCGATATTTTTTATAATAATGTAAATATTTACGTTTTTTACACATTTGAATAGATAAATTTGAGTGCTTTTTAATAAATGTTTGAGATGTGTGGTGTTGGTTGTGGGTGTGTGCTGTTGGTTGTGTGTGTTGGCGTGAGCTGTTGGTTGTATGTCGTTGACGTTTAAGATGTGGATTTTTATTTGCCTAATCGGCGATAATCCCATCTATCGAAATGCTCCCAAATAAGTAATATTATTCCAATAAAAAATCCCATAGCACTTACAAATGTAAAGAAAAGGGGAATAACATGTAAAAGAGCAAGCAGTAGCGTAACAACTAGTGTAATAAACCATATAATCGTACCTATAGCAAATGTAGTGCGTAAATCTACGCGTAATGGTTTTGGCGTATCTTTTCGCGCATCTGGATTGATAATTGGTGCGAATTTCATAACGGCAATGATACAACGTGCTAAAGTCTTATATTTTTCTAAAGTCTTATATTTTTTCTTATAAAATAAGGCGTGGCTAGTCATCCGTAGTGCGTTGTATCCTTACTAAATTGAGAGTAAAAATGTGGGAAGTGTTTTTGGATTTTATTACGTTTCCTGCGTGTTTAGTTGATTTTTGTTGGGTGGTTTTTTATGAGACATGCTGCACATGGCGCTAAGAAAGTTTCACGTAGTGGTGATTCGTTTTTATCGCTTTTTGCATCCAGCCATGGATCTCATTCCGCTTCACATGTTTATAAGATTGACTCTGATTGTGGAGTAAATTGTGAAGTAAATTCCACTTCTGAGCTTAGTGTTGCGAATGAGTATGACGCAATTGTTTCTAATAGCGTTCACGATATTATTCCACAAACAAGGCGAGAAATTCGTTTAGCACGTTTAGCTACTGAAAGACGTAAAAGAACTATTATTTCTGCATCATTGATTGCGTTGGTTGGCGCTGTTATGACATCTAGCGTTGTTAATAGCTCTTCTAATTATTTAGTTGGTTCTAAGTCATATGAAGTCCCTGCTGATTCTTATCAGTCATCTGTAGAGAAGAATTCGGATTCTGCTTCTAGATCTTATAATCGCGTTGCGCTAAATAGAGTTCGTTCTACGAGATCAAGTTTTTATGAAAATAGAGCTGTTGTATTAAATGGTCTTTCTACTGCTTCTTCTCACAATTCTAAGTGGTCGCTTAATTCAGATACTAATTTCGATATTTCAGAGCTATCGCGTTCTGTTGCAAATAATCCGCAAGTTGCTTTATTGATGGAAGCAGATATAAGTAATTTGCCAAAAGGCTTTAATCCTAATCACGATAGTGGAGATAAAGGCAATACTTATGAATTCAGCCAATGCACGTGGTGGGTTTATGTGCGCCGTCATCAATTAGGCTTACCTGTAGGCTCACATATGGGGGATGGTCGTATGTGGGCTAATTCTGCGCGCGCTCTTGGCTATTGGGTTGATCGTAATGCAAGGCATCCGGGAGATATAATGGTATTTGCTCCGGGTCAAGCTGGTTCTGATCGTTATTATGGTCATGTTGCAATAGTCGAAAAAGTAAATTCCGATGGTTCTATTGAAACTTCGGAGTCTGGCGCAAAATTGCATGGCGGTACATTCTCGCGCAAATTTGAAGCTAGTGAAATTTCGAAATATCAATTCATTCACTATTAAATATTCTTATTTTTACGATAATTTTTCTTATATTTCTCGTTCTCGCTCATACTGTTTTATTTGTTCATACTTATGTGAGAACTATTGATTGTATGAATATGTGACTGTACTTAAATCAATTATGTATTAAGTTTATGCTAACATTTTCGAGATGGTTAAAAATAGCTTTTATTCACGTGTTTATGCTGCGATTGTTGCATGCGCGCTTATTCTTGCCATAATTCCAATCGCTAATGCATTTGCTGCTGATTCTAGTGATGCTAATGTTACGTCCACTCGTTCATTCCCTAAGGTCAACAGTGTAAAGCGTGATTTGTTTACGGAAGCTGTTTTTACTGATGTCGATTCTGATTCACATTGGGGTGGAATTGAAAGTCTAAAAGTTCCACAAACAAAAAGTGAAGCTGAGAGAAATGCTGATGCTGAGCGTCTTCGTATTTTAAATCGCCAAAATGCTTATAGTGAAGCAGCAAGCAGAAATTCAGATCGTGGTTCTGTAAATCGTGGCTCTTCAAGCAGAGAGCAATATTTTACTGTAGATCCTCCAGACGAGCGTTCAAGTGAAGCTTTGTTGAACTTTGCTGCTCAATTTGTTGGGAAAGTTCCTTACGTTTGGGGTGGCACAACTACTTCTGGTTGGGATTGCTCTGGTTTTGTTGGGTATGTTTACTCTAAGATGGGAGTAGATCTTCCTCGAACTGCAAGAGCTCAAGCTCAAGTTGGTAAAGCGGTTGCAAGCCTTGATGAAGCTCATCCTGGGGATATTATTGCTAGTAGTAGTCATGCAGCTATTTATGTAGGTAATGGCATGATTGTTAATGCGCAAAATAATGGTACTCAATATGCTCCGCTCAGGCAGATTTTCCGCGGATCATATTCAATTCGCCGCATACTTTAAGTTTTGAACGATTCAAGAATTATTATTGTTTCTTTTATTCTTTATTTCTAGCATATATTGTGTTTTTAAATATATGTTTTGCTTGCTTGATTTTGTGTCGCATTGACGTTGACGTTTGAAACGCGCTATTCTTGTTTTAAGTAATAAAATTAAGCATGACGATGTAGTTGTGCATACAAGACTGGAGGCGTGATTATGAACGATAAAGCCGTTCTTGTTGGTGTTGATGGATCGCACGCAAGTTATAAGGCTGCATGGTGGGCAGCGAATTACGCCAAACATGCTGGTTTACAATTACAAATTGTTTGTGCATATTCTTTACCAAGCTATGCAGCTGTTTCTTTTGATGCAACTTATTCAGCAATTGGAGATGATAATTTAGCGCATCGAGATGCTCAAGAGATACTTTCTAAAGCAAAAGCTGTTGCTAAAGAGCAAGGTGTAGATGCCACAACTCTTATAGTTACAGGAGATCCTTCTTCTGTATTTATTGAGCTTTCAAGAAATTATAAATTGATTGTTATTGGAAATCGTGGTAAAGGTGGTCTTGCAGAAAGATTGCTTGGCACTACGAGTTCTTCACTTCCTGCATATGCGTATTGCCCTATTGTGGTTGTTCCATATACTGATGACAATGGTCAGCGTATACATTTGAATAATACTATTCAAAAGATTGCTGTTGGTTCAGATGAGTCTAAATGGGGTTTGAAAGCTTTGGAAATTGCTTCAGATTTAGCTTATAGTTGGAATGCGCAGTTAGATGTGATTTCTGCTGCTCCTTACGTTCAAGGCGCAGAAGGCGATACTGCAGTTATGGAATCTTATATGGATGATCTAGAAGCTAGAGTTAAGCCGATTTTAGATAAGACTCCAGATTTGCAAATTCATTGCTCTGTTGTTCCTGGATCTGCTGTAACAGCTTTGACTCAAGCAAGTTTAACTCATGATCTTGTTGTAGTAGGTTCTCGCGGACGCGGAGGATTTACCGGATTATTACTTGGTTCTATCAGCCAAGGCTTGCTTCAACATTCTTCTAGACCAGTGTATGTTGTACCTCGCAAATATGTTGAATCGGATGCTGCAAAAGGTGCGTCTTTGGATTCTCATTCGATTCCTGTTGACGATATTAACGGTGTGCATGAAGTTGATGTACCTAAAGCAGATGTTTCTGAAGCTAAACAAATTGAAGAAACAATAGATCCATTGCATTAGATTTTCGCTGTATTTACTTCAAATTCATAGTTTGTTTTACAGAATTATCTTATTTGTTGTGGCTTCGCTCTAGGAGTTTCTCTCATTGCAAGATTTTTATTTTACTGTGTTTGTGAGGTGTGGGAATTACTTACCTCACAGGAGCTTCAACTTTTTACGCATTCTCAAATGTTGTTGCTTGTGGTAGTAAAAGTTAGATTTTAGCTTACTTTAGTTTTGTGAAGAGTTTGGATTAGGTGTAACTTTTTTTAAATACCGTTTCGCTTTTTATTGTTCGTTAAGTATTTCCCACACCTCACTAGTACACAATCTATACTTAATTTACTTTTAGTGAATAAATTCATAGTTTATGCGTTTACTTCAAATTCAGCAGCAATCTAGTTGCAAAGTTGCAAAGAATTTTCAGCTGTTTTTGAGAATATTAGCTAATCCTAGATTTTTCAGTCGTTCTTCGCGCTTTAACTTTTTATTCTCGAGTTCAGCTTTGTTTATTTCAATAGCTTGCTTATATATTTCGATTAACTCTTGAGCTTGTTTCTTAAAATCATTGTTTTTCGAATATTCAAGCACATTTGCTTTAAGCTGATCTTGCTCAACTTTATTCATATTTATGACTTTAGTGAAAACAGCTTTGAAATCCTCTTTAGAATCCCATTGATAGCCATTTTTCCCGCTAATAATTTGATTTTCATTAGGCGGATCATGTTTAACAAGTGCAAATAATCCAGAAGCCATTGCTTCAAGCATAGAAAGAGAATGCATTTCTGAAAGAGAAGCTGTTGTGTAATAATCCATTGCGTATAAATATTTAGTAATATCGTCATGCGCAATAGGTCCTAAAAGATAAATTCTATCTTCAAATCCTTTTTCTTTAACGTATTCTCGCAAATATTGAAAATCTGGTCCGCCGCCTATTACGAATAAGCGAGCTTTTTCGCGAGGAAAATCACAATAAATGAAATTATCAATAAGCTCTTGAATATTTTTCTCAGCGCCTATACGTCCAACGAATACAAATGATTTTGTAGAATCTGAAATATCGTATTTTTTACGGAATTCTTCACGGAAAGCAAGTCGTTCAGGTGTAGGTAGGAATTTTTTATATTCAACAGCATTGCTTAGAACAACAACTTTTTTATTCACTTTTTGGCGATCAATATAAGCTTGAGCCTTAGAAGACATGCTTGTAATAATTGTGGCGTTTTTGGAGAATCGCATGAAATATTTTGAAGAAATATTTTTTGAAAACTCAGTAAAATGTTTTAGTCCAATATAAAACAAGAATTTATCGTATTCTGTGTGAAGAGTATAAACAACAGGTATATGCTCTTTTTTAGCAACTTCCAAACCGATTTCACCAATACCAAATTCATTTTGGATATGTATGACATCAGGTTTGAAATTGATAGGGAATTTTTTGCGCATGTATCCAATTGGGATTGCAACGCGATATTTATAAAGTTTTTTAAGCATAAAACCTGGAACATAAACTACGCCGTCAACTAGCTTAGTTTTATATTGCTTTTCAGATCCAACAGTTACTACTAGTACTTCATGTCCCATTTCTTCATACATTTTTTTCAACATGTATGATTGTGTTGCTACGCCATTTATGTATGGTGGATACGTTTCAGTAAAAATAGCTATTTTCAAAGTTTCCTCCAATTACATAAACAACATATCTAGTATATTATGTTTTTCCAAAATTTTTGTACGAATTTTTGATTTTTTAATAATAATCAATCTTTTTGTATTTTTTATTTTCCTAATGTTTGATTGTTACAGAAATTCTCACAGGAGAAGAGGATTCGAGAGTGTGCTTGACTGTGCATCCTTTGTTAATATGTTTTTCCATTCTATCTTTTAATGCGATAACTTCCTCTTCTGTAAGTTTATGATCCGCGCTTGTTGCATCAACTGTTATATCTTCGTTAAATTGGCTGTAAGCTCCTTCGTCTGCATCGTATGTGCCACTTACTACTACGCGTGCGGAGGAGTCTTCTCCAATAGCATGTTCTATTGCGTATTGAGTGCTTAATGCAGTGCACCCAGCTAATGCTATTTGCATAAGCTCAACCGGATTGAACATTCCTTGCCCTTTGCCAAAAGTTAATCTAGCTCCATCATCGCTTAATGCTTCCCACGTGCCATCGTCTTTACGTTCTACCCATAATCTTCTGGACATTTTATGCTCCTTTGCTTTAGATGTGCATTGTGATTTTTTGTTTGTTTGCAAAATAATTTGTATGTGTATATGTTATCACTTTAATGTTTAATGCGTATTGTGCTCACCGTATGCTAATCTCGTCTAGTTCAAGATTTGTAGTAATTACGTGTAATCACTGAATCACTGTATAAATAATTATGAAAGGCTATTGTGCCACACACTCATTATGCTGCGCATTCAATGCACAGCGGCGCTAAAAATACTAACAAAAGTCGCCGTAATAATAAAAAATATAATTCAAATAATTCTAGAAACTCATCTTTCAATAAGGTTAATGAGTTTGATGCTACTAGCAAAAACGTTGGTAGAAATGCTGCTAAGAATGTTGCTAAGAATGCTAATAGCATCGCAGTCAAGAATGTTAATAAGGAATCTAGAAAGAACGCTAAAAAGCGAAATCCTTTTGAATATAAGGCAAACAATAAGGCAAATAATAAAAATCACGAGCTGAATTCTCGTAAAAGTCGTAATCGTAAAGCAGATAAATTACGTGAAAGATTGCGTGAAAAAGCTTTACAATACGAAGAAATGGCTATTCGTGAAGCAGAACAAGATTTTGCAAATAAGTCTTCATTAGAACCATTAGATAGCAGTAAGTCTTCATTGCATAATATTAAGTCTTCATCGGATAGAAATAAGTCTTTATCTCGTAAGTCTTTATCTCGTAAGTCTTCCGATTCAAGTATGAGATCTTTCGATAACCATAATAATTCTTCTGTTAATCCCAAGAAAAATTCTGTAATAATTCCAGATTGTGCAATTGAATCTCGTGAAAGTTATAAAGATGATGTAACTTTCGAGCAACTTGGAGTTCCATCTTCTATTGTTGATGTTTTGCGTGCAGATGGGAAAATAAATGCGTTTCCAATTCAGCAAGCTACTTTACCTGATTCTTTAAAAGGCAAAAATATTCTCGGGCGTGGTAGAACTGGTAGTGGTAAAACTTTAGCATTTGCGATTCCGCTAGTTTCTCGTTTAGCAGAAAATTTTGTTGATTTAATTAACTCTGATAAAAAATCTAAGAATCGTAAAAATGAGGATTTGCCTTCTCCGCGTGCGCTTATTTTAGCTCCTACTCGTGAGCTTGTTCATCAAATTGACGATGTTGTTGCACCCCTTGCTGCAGCTTATGGTATGCGCACGGTTACTGTTTACGGTGGAGTTAGGTATCAGCGTCAAATATCTCAGCTTAAACAAGGAGCTCAAATTGTGCTTGCTTGCCCTGGGCGTTTGGAGGATTTGCTACGTCAAGGTGCTCTTAGCCTTGAAAAAGTAATAGTCAGTGTGCTTGATGAAGCGGATGAAATGGCAGATATGGGTTTCCTTCCTGCTGTTACTAGACTTTTAGAGCAGGTTAAACCAGATGGTCAGCGTATGTTGTTCTCTGCTACTTTAGATAAACAAGTTGCTACTCTTGTGAATAAATTCTTGCCGAATGCTGTTGTTCATGCGCTTGACGATGCTGATAGTCAGGTTGATACTATGACGCATCATGTTTTTGCAGTATCTTCAGGGGATAAGTATGAAGTTTTGCGAAAGCTTGCGTCTGGTAAAAAGCGCTCAATATTCTTTACTCGTACAAAGTGTCAAGCTAAGAATATGGCGAAGAAATTTGTGCAACAGGGTATTCCAGCAGTGGATTTGCAAGGTAATCTTTCGCAAAGTCAGCGTGATAGACATCTTGCTGTTTTCGCGCAAGGCTTAGTGCGAGTTTTAGTTGCAACTGATGTTGCTGCTAGAGGTATTGACATTAGTGATGTTGCACTTGTTGTACAAACAGAGCCTCCTGAAGATCCTAAATCATTCTTACATCGTTCTGGTCGTACTGCTCGTGCAGGCGAAGAAGGCGATGTTGTAACTCTTGTGCTTCCAAATCAGAAGCGTTCTGCGCATATAATGCTTCGCCGTGCAGGTATTCATGCTCAAACTCAAGATGTGAATCAATCTTCTCCAATTCTTGATGAGATTGTTGGAGATGCAGCGCAGTTGCAAGAAGGTTGGAGTATGCCTGAGCCTAGCCAAGACAAGCGAAAGTCAAGGGGAGGTAGATCTCGCGGACGCGGTAGATATCGCGGACGCATGCATGAGCGTTCGCACAGCAAGAGTGAAGGGAATGAATGATATTTATTAAGTTTACGGAAACTTATTAAAAGCTTTTAAAATTCTAAACTTTGCCGACACGCCGATATTTGCAGATGCATAGTCAAAGTGTTAATATCATATGGTTTGGTTAAAGGCCCCCTTCGTCTAACGGTTAGGACACCAGACTTTCAATCTGACAACAAGAGTTCGACTCTCTTAGGGGGTACAAATTAAAACGTCACTTTTGTAAGTGGCGTTTTTTCATATCTCGAATTATGTGATTTTTGGGGATAGTGCGATTTTTGGAATAGCCACCGTTTTTACGTATGTTTTATATTGAAGTGTTAATTGTCCTATAAACACAATTAGAATGTAGTTAAAAGTGAGTAAGGAGGCTGAAATGTCTGTGAGAAATGATCAATACGAAAATTCTAGTAGTTCTGATAACAATAATTATCAAAATGCGAATAATGCTCAGAATTTAGCGAATAATGGCAATGCATCGTTTTCTGCAAATCAGAACTCTTATAATCAAAACTCTTACAATCAATCGCAATATAATCGATCTTCTCAGCCTAGCCAATATAATCAGCCTTATTTTAGTCAACAAAATCCTCAATATAATCAAAATCAGCAGTATTCGTCTAATCAGACGCAAGCTAACAGGCAGCAATTAAATCAGCAGCAGGTTAATCAGCAGCAGGTTAATCAGCAGCAATACGGTTATAATCAATATAATCAAAATCAACAGGCATGGCAGGCTCCTCAAGCTCAAAGATTCTCCAATCAGCCTTCCGCTACAGAAGCTAAATCTCCTTCTTATTCAAATCATAATCCTCAAGCTTTTTCTCCTGTTTCACGCGCTGTTCCGGGTAGCTATAATGCAAATAATTCGTCTCAATCTTCGTACGCATATAATAATTCTTATAATTCTCAAAAAACAGATGTAAAACAATGGCCTGATCTTTGGGGTGATTCATATTCTTCATCTGCAAGTGACGAAATTACGCATAATGATTCAAATCCTAAGCCAGTCGAGAAAAGCGATGAACTTAATAAATGTGCTTTTTGGGGTCTTATTCTTGCATTCTTCTTCCCGGTTGTAGGATTTATTTTATCTGTGATTGCATTAAGCCAAATCAGAAAGACTGGTGAGCGTGGAAGAGTAAGAGCTTGGATTGCAATTGTAGTTAGTATTTTAATTGTTATACTAGCGATTAACGGTTTAGCTAATCATCTCGATGCTCAAACTTCAAAGTATTATTACCCTGAGCATGCGTATATTAAAGTTGGAGAAGATGGAAAAGATGATTATTATAACGATTTAGACGATGATGGATACACTGATTACGTTGATCCTGGAACGTCTGATTCTTCTTCTGATTCTTCTTCTTCGTCTGACTCTTCTTCTGACTCAAATTCGTCCGATAGTCAAGATAATTCCAATTCATCGGATGCTAATTCTGATAGTTCAAGTGATTAGAACAAAGATTTTTTATGCTGATGTCGATTGATCTTGGCTGGTCTTGGTTTACATTGATTGATTGATTGATGTCGATTTAGATCGTTTGATGTCGATATTGATATTATTTTTGACGCAAATAGCTTTTTCGACACGCCGTAAATCCTTTAATTGTCACTAAGACACGCCGATTTTCATTTTTGACTTGCATTTGTTCGTTATTCATGTAAGATAGTGACTCGGCTGTTCAAGCGAACAAGCCATGGCCCCGTAGCTCAGTTGGTTAGAGCGCCGCCCTGTCACGGCGGAGGTCACCGGTTCAAGTCCGGCCGGGGTCGCGATGGTGGAAGCCCGGTTATTCCGGGTTTTTTATTCATCATGGCTCTGTAGCTCAGTTGGTAGAGCGAACGACTGAAAATCGTTAGGTCAGCGGATCGATCCCGCTCGGAGCCACGACTTGTGATTTAGCGCAGAAACTTTGTTTCAGCGCTTTTTTTTGTTTTATTTATCTGTCTAATTGTTTGTTGATAAGTTAAAAAATGATGTTATAGGCAAAATGGGGGTTATTTTGGGGGTTATTTCCCAAAATGGTCATAGGCAAAAAATTAAGCGATCACTAATTTAATTAGTAATCGCTTAATCGCTCAATTTAGTTAATTTAATTCATTTAGCTTATGAAGAAAATCAATCGGATTGCTTCCAAGATTCAACGTCAATATGATGTGCTGGATTTGCTTGCCAAGCTTTCCATGCAGACTCAACAATATCTTTAACGTTATACTGTGCGTGCCAATTCATCTCTTCGTTAATACGAGTTGGATTTCCAATCAATTGAGGAGGATCTCCAGCACGGCGTGGCAATACTGCTTCTTTGAATGGTAGTTTTGTCACTCTACGTACTTCTTCAACGATTTCGCGCACTGAAGTTCCAGTTCCTGTTCCAACGTTGAATGCGTCATACTTTCTTTCATCTAGATCCAAATATCTTAATGCAGCAATATGAGCATCTGCTAAATCTGAAACGTGAATGTAATCGCGAATGCAAGTTCCATCTGGCGTTGGATAGTCATCGCCAAAAATAGCAGGTGCTTTGCCGCGCTGCAATCGCTCTAAAAGCATAGGAATAAGATTCAAAACTGCAGGATCTTCTAGTTCAACTGGTCCGCATCCAGCTACGTTGAAGTAACGCAATGCGCAGAAGCGTATTCCATAAGGCTTTTCACAAGCGCGAGCCATCCATTCGCCAATGAGTTTGGTTTGTCCATATGGATTGATTGGGACCATAGGGGATACGTCTTCAGGAACTACCTCTACAGGTGGTTCACCATATGTTGCTGCTGAAGAAGAAAATACGAGTTTTTTAGCATCGCTATGGCGCATTCCTTCTAGAACGTTTAACATGCCATTGAGATTTTGCTCGTAGTACCAAAGTGGCTTTTCCATTGATTCGCCAACTTGTTTGCGTGCTGCAAAGTGTATTACTGCATCTACATGCTCACTACGCATGATTTCTGCAAGTCGCTCTCCTGAACCTTGGGCTGCAATGTCCATTCCGTAAAGTCGAGCACCTTCAATGCGTGTTGGTTTGCCGTAGCTTAAATCGTCCACAACGACGACTTCTTGCTTGGCTTTATGAAGTGCGTGTACAACGTGTGCGCCGATGTATCCGCATCCTCCTGTAACGAGAACAGTCATGATTGACCTTTCTAGATATGCTGATGAAACAAAAATGTTCGTTTTTGCTCACATCTGTTATGTTTTGCACTTTTAGTATACATCAATATGTAAAAATATTTTACATATTTTGTAATCTACAATAAAATACAAAAATGGCTAAACAGGTTTGAAGAATACGAGTCTGGATGATTATGAATAATGAAGATGCAGAACAAGAAAATAGTAGCATGATTTCAAAAGATCGTGCTGTGTTGTCTTTTGTTAGAAGATCTGCACGATTAGATGCTAGGTTGCAGCGCGCTAAAGATTCGTATTCTTCTAAATACTTACTAGATGTTTCTGAAGGTAATGGTTCTTTGCGCTTGACAAAGAATCTCATAATTGATCGAGAGTGGATTTCTAAAAATTGGGGGAATAGCAATCCACTTGTTGTAGAAATTGGCTCTGGTCAAGGCGAAAATATTGTTTCTGCAGCATCCGCTAATCCTAATACGAATTTTTTGGCGTTAGAAGTATATGATCCAGGTGTAGCGCATACTATGTTGCTTGCTTCTAAATGTGAAAGTTCGTGCGAATCTGAGTCTTCTAGCGAGTCTTCTAGTTCTTCTAGCGAGTCTTATAAATCATTAAAAGAATCTACTTATGATTCTTTTAACAATTCTTCTTATAACAATGAATCTAAAATCTCTAAAGGTCTAAAGAATTTAAGAATCGCACAAGTTAATGCTCCTGACTTTTTCAAGGCTTGTGATTCTAATGTGATTAGTGAAATATGGACTTTCTTTCCAGATCCTTGGCCGAAAATGAAGCATCATAAGCGTCGTATTGTTCAGAATGAACTAGCTCAAGATATTCACAAAGCATTATCAAAAGGCGGCTTTTGGAGGATTGCAACCGATATTGAAGATTATGCGTTGCATGTGCATGAAGTGATGGATAATAGGCTTGATTTTAAGAACATTGGACATAAATCTGTTAGTTTGCCAATTGAACATGTAGGTAAAGGTAATGCAGATGAAGCTGAGGCACTTCCTCATGCTGATTTTTGCGAATCGGAGAGATTTGAAGGTAGAGTTCTTACGAATTTTGAGCGTAAAGGACTAGAAGCATGTCGAGTAATTCATGATATTACTTATATGAGTATTTAAGCTCTTATGAGTGTTTAAGCTGCTATTATCGTTAAATGTGATAGTTGTTGAGATTACTGAGATTACTGAGATTTCTTATATTGCTGATATTGCTGAGATGTTGAGTAGGAAGTAAAGAATGCGTGTTATTTCTGGGCGATTCAAGTCTATGCCATTATCGTCTGCTAAATCGTGTACAAGACCTACTACAGATCGTGCGAAAGAGGCTATATTTTCACGTCTTGATGCATGGAATGTGCTTGAAAATGCTACTGTTCTCGATTTGTTTGCAGGAACAGGAGCTTTAGGTATTGAAGCATTATCTCGCGGAAGTTGCAAATTAGTATCTGTAGAAGCAAATTCTGCTGCTGCATCTCTTATTAGTAAAACAGCTAAACTACTACGCGAATCTGCGTTTTGGGATGATTGTCTTTCAATGAAAGTTGACAGTCGAAATGCAGAGCAATTTGTGAGGGATTATAAAGGGGAAGCGTTCCAGCTTATATTTATAGATCCTCCTTATGCTTATGAAACTTCTGATTGCGAAAAATTGTTACAGTGCATAATTGACAATGGAGTAGCAAGTGTTAAATCTGATACTTTAATTGTTCTTGAACGTAGCACAAGAAGTGTTTTGCCTAAGCTTCCTCAAGGATGGGAAATTTTTGACAATCGACATTACGGTGAAACTGCTGTGCTTTTTATACAATCTAGTAGTGTTGAATAAAAGAGTGTTCTAACAGTCGTTAATAAAAGCGCGTTTACGAAAGTGTTGAATAAAAGCGTTTTGTTCAAGTTATAGTAAATCTTAGTCGTTTAACTTACGTGGATGCTTTCCAGATACTTCCCACCCAAGATTTATAAGTGTTTTCCTGTCTGCTTTATCTAAAGAAGTGCAATCTAATTTCTCGATTAAATCTGGACGAATTGCGTCAGTTCTTTCTAAAGCTTCATCTCTTCTGAATCTATCGACTTTCGCATGATTTCCAGATGTAAGAACTTCAGGCACGCTTAACCCTCTCCATGTAGTTGGACGAGTGTATTGACGATGTTCTAGAAGCGCGTCATCTCCCGTGTAGGATTCTTCTACAATTGATTCAGGATTGCCCATAAAACCAGGCATTAAGCGAGTGATAGCTTCAACCATTACACTTACAGCTACTTCGCCTCCGTTAAGTACGTAATCGCCAATAGAATATTCGCGAACGTCTATTCCGCATGACTTGTAATAATCAGGAATTCTTGCATCGTAGCCTTCGTACCTTCCACATCCAAAAATCAAATGATTTGCTCTGCTTAATTCTGTTGCATTTACTTGATTAAAAAGTGGTGCGCAAGGATTTGGGAATATTAGTATAGGATAATTATTTTCTTTAATTGATGTATTAGTAAAGTTTTCATTAGTAATTTTATTAGATGTACTATTAGAGTTTTCATTAGTAATTTTACTAGAGGAATCATTTAAGCCTAATAACTCGTCTAAGCATTCAGACCATACTTCTGGTTTCATTACCATTCCAGCTCCGCCGCCAACAGGAGTATCGTCAACTGATTGATGAACATCATGCGTCCAATCGCGTAAGTTATATGCTTTTATGTTTAATAAGCCTTTATCTTGTGCTTTTCCGAGCAAGCTTAAATTGAGCATATTGAAATACTCTGGGAATACGGAAATAATGTCAATGTTCATCATAATTTGCTGTTTTAATTGAGCTTAAGAGTGCTTGTATTAGTTTGATTAGAATTTACGGAATTTGTGCTAATTGCTTTGTTCTAATTGTTTTGTGCTGAGTTTGTTCTTACGAGCTTGTGTTTAGTTTGTTCTTACGAGCTTTATATGTTGGACTCATTGTTTTGAGTGGTACAGCTATGCTTTTTATTTGAAGGATTTTATTGGATTATTTTCCATTAAAATCCGGGAATTAGTCCTCCAGGAGGGTTGATAGTTAAGTATTGATCCTTAATATCAATTTCTGGTACAAGCGCTTCAACAAACGGCACAAGAGCAGTTTTATTGTCTTCATCAATAGGATTAACAAGTCGAATTTTTAGCAAAGATTGCGCACCATCTAGAACATCTACAACTTTTCCTATAACTTGTTCAGGTTGCCCTAACTGGTTATTTTCGCATAATCTAGCTTCTAGTCCAACTAAATCCTTTATATACCAAGCGTTATGCTGTGCAAGATTTTCTGCGTTCTCAGCTGGAATATATAATTCCAACCCATTCAATGCTTCAGCGTCGTTCCTATTTAAGGATTCTTCAAATAGCAGAATCCATCTGTTTTTGAATGTTCTAGCATTTTCAACTACTAGTTCGCGCGATCCATCTTGAGTATATAGGTGAGTTCCTGGTTTAAATCTTTCATATGGTTCATCTGTGAAAACTTGTACAGTTACTTCACCTTTAAGACCTTGAGCCTTACCAATACGACAAACCCTCAGCAGGTTATTGTAATCCTGTTGAGGGTCGTCATATGCGCGTTGGTTTTCTGCCACGTTCAATCTCACTTATGTATGATTAAATCACTTACGTACATCCATAATATCAACTCGCACATTATGATCGCTTAACGCTTGCATAACAGTACGAATTGCATTAGCTGTACGTCCTGCGCGACCTATTACACGACCGATGTCTTCTGGGTTCACTCGAACTCGCAATAATTCACCGCGAGAATTTTCTAGTGAGCGTACAGAAACATCGTCTGGAAAGTCCACGATATTTTTAATGAGATGTTCCACAGCTTGAGCCAACATAACTACTCAGCCTTTTCCTCAGTATTGGCTTCTTCTGCTTCATTTGCAGCAGCTTCAATTGCAGCTTGAGCCTTAGCAGCTGCTTCAGACTTTGCAGCCTTAAGCTTTTGTGCTTCAGCTTCAACAGCTTCAACTCGAGCTTGCGCATCTGGGCCAGCTTCAGAAGTCTTTAATGTGCCTTCTGCACCTTCAAGACCTTTGAACTTCTGCCAGTCACCGGTAATCTTCAGAAGCTTTAATACTGGTTCGCTTGGTTGTGCGCCAACGCCAAGCCAGTACTGTGCGCGCTCAGAGTCAATCTGAATCAACGATGGCTGCTTATTTGGATCATATACGCCTATTTCTTCAATAGACTTGCCGTTACGCTTGTTGCGTGAATCGGAAATCACAATGCGGTAGTAGGCGTAGAATTTCTTGCCCAGTCGCTTAAGACGAATCTTGGTTGCCAAAATGGCTCTCCTTGTATCTAAAGTCGTGAAATTTCGTTAGGGTGTGGGGCACTCCTTACGAGAATTCACTATGTTCCTCACGTAGTTGTGAAGAGGGCTACAACATACGCAAATAACTTTTCTATTATGCATATCGGCTTGGACGATTTAACTTAAAACTTATGCAAGTAATATATGCCAAATGATCAGTGCCTTTCACAGCAATAGACTTATGTGATAGCGCATGAGATGAACAATTATGAGCGTTAAAAAGAATATGATCAAGTGTAAAATTCGGCCATCGTAGCCATGTAGGCCATGTGCGAAGTCTGCAGCCAAGTTCAATTGCGCTGTCTTTTAGACCAGATGACAATAATTTTCTAAAACTAGGATGATCAATTGTTGAGTTGAAATCGCCTGCAATAATAGTAATAACTTTGCTATTTTCTAATCTAAAAGTTTTTAGAATTTTAGAAAGTATTCTTATTCCTTCGCTCCACGATACGCATCCTCTCATAGGGGATTTTGGATGAGCAGATGCAAAATTTAATGTAATATCGTCAATTTTTGTTGTTACTAAAGGTACGTTTGACGCGTCAATATTTACTGTTTTGTCTAGTGTTCTTTGAGGAGAATATTTAGTAAAAATTGCGTTAAATCCGCCGTTGTCGTTTTCGCTTTCCTCGCCTAATTGTTGTGTTGAGAAGATATCTTCTATATGAAAATCATGTAATTTTTTTATGAGCTGCTTGTTCACTTCTTGCAATAGAAGTGTGTCAATATTATTTTCTTTTGCTATTTCAACTATTTGTTTTGCGTTTGCGCGACCATAACGACAATTTAACGTCATTATACGAATTTTTTTATTATAAGTTGATTCGTGATTATATGTATTTGATTTTGATTTAAAGAAGAAGTGAAAAATTTTTTTAATCTTTTTAAATACGTAAGGAGTATGTGAAGTAAAAGAAATAAGCAATATTATTATTGACGCTATACACTCATGCTTCATATTGAAAGCTGCGCTAATTATTGCTATTAGGAGCAACGGAATATACGAAAGTTGCAATAATGCAATCACGTATGGAAGTGGATTAAGTTTATCTGTGCCTGCTGGAATCCATCTAAGTAATTGCCATATAGCTAGTATTGCAAGTATTGCCCATGTTATTTGGCATAACAAGAGATGTGAGTCCATATTCCGCTGCTCCTGAATATTTTTGTTTTTCTATATGTTAAAAGGATTTATTGATCCTAGTTGTTCATAAATTTTTTTGCATTCAGGGCATACAGGATAATTTTCTGGATTTTGCTTAGGAACCCACACTTTTCCGCATAATGCTACGACTGGTCTTCCTGTAAGAAGTGATTTTTGTACTTGAAGTTTATCAACGTAGTGAGCGAAACGATCTGCATTTGAGCCATCGTCTAAACGTGCATCTTCTTTAGTATCTGGACGCTCTAGTATTGCAGTTGAAGTTCCAGATCCAGAATCTGGTGAAGACTCTGATTCACTCGAATTAAATACATTTGTTTTATATATTGATGACTTTAGATTTAAAGAGTCTGACTGTTCTTCATAAGACTGTTCTTCATAAGACTGTTCTGTGTAGGTCATGGTCTTCCTTTCTTAAAATATTTCAAGTAGATATATAAATCTAGTTTTACTTAAATTTTATTTAAAGATTGTGCTAAAGGTTTTATTTTTGCTCAAGATTTTATTTGTGTTAGAGGTTTTATTTAAAGCACATCAATTTCTGTAGGGATAGCAGGATCTCCTCGCATTAAGCTTTGAGCAGAGATTGGCAATCGGCTTAAAGCTTTAGAGCAATGCTCTTGAGCGTTCATAATTGCATCATGACCAATGTATTTGGTATTTTCTTTACCGTCTATCATATAGTCAACTAGCAAATTCTCCCAATTTTCTTTAGGTTTAAAGTTTTTAAGAGATTCTTCAGATCCAGAAATAATGTGCTCCGCGTCAGCTATACCATTTTTAGAAGTAGAAAAATCATAAGATCGATAAGCTAATTTACGACCTGGAACAGTTGCTTTGTTCTTAGACTTCTTAGCAACAGGATGCATAATTCCATTTTGTCCTTCGCGTTCAGTCAACTTGTAAACCATAGCGCAAGTTGGTGCGCCTGATCCTGTAACAAGCATTGTGCCAATTCCATAAGAATCAACTGGAGCATTTTGCAATGAAGCTAAAGCGTATTCGTCTAAATCATTTGTAACAGTTATTTTCGTTGTTGTTGCTCCTAATTTGTCAAGCTGTTTTCGCACACGCATTGCCAACTCGCCCAAATCTCCAGAATCAATACGAACTCCGCCTAATTGCGTTCCAGCAACTTCTACAGCAGTCTTTACAGCTTCTTCAATGTTATAAGTGTCAACAAGCAAAGTAGTTCCTGTGCCAA
The DNA here is from genome assembly GCF_947280595.1 of uncultured Gardnerella sp. Lineage (NCBI taxonomy): Bacteria > Bacillati > Actinomycetota > Actinomycetes > Bifidobacteriales > Bifidobacteriaceae > Gardnerella > uncultured Gardnerella sp. The sequence goes on from NZ_CAMYOS010000007.1 coordinate 59,359, forward strand.
GAGTTGCAATCTGTGCTTTGAAAGCATCGCGTTCATTATCGTGAACTAAAGTAAAACAATGAGCTGCTGTTCCAATAGCTTTCAAATCGTAAATTTGAGCAGCTAACAAGTTTGCTGTTCCTTTGAATCCTCCAATAATTGCAGCTCTTGATGCAGCAATTGCTGAAAATTCGTTTGTTCGTCTTCCTCCCATATCCATGCAAGGTCTTCCAGCAGATGCGCAAACCATTCGTGCTGCTGCAGATGCAACAGCGCAATCATAATTCAATATAGAAAGAAGTAGTGTTTCTAGTAATGTACATTCACCGAAAGTGCCTTCAACTTGCAAAATTGGAGAATTAGGGAAGAACATTTCTCCTTCGCGATATCCTGAAATTTTTCCACTAAACTTGTAGTTTTCAAGCCAAGAAATAGTTTCTTTACTTACTATGTGACGATCTGAAAGGAATTTCAAATCTTCTTCACGAAGGTGGAAGTTCCTTAATTGCTCAAGTATGCGTCCAGTGCCTGCAACTACTCCATAGCGGCGTCCTTCAGGAAGATGTCTAGTAAAAATTTCAAATACGCATTTTCTATTAGCTGTGCCATCGTGCAATGCAGCATCAAGCATTGTATATTCATACATATCTGTCATAAGCGCAGATGAAAATTCAGACATAATGTTCCTTTCATAAAACTAATGAATCGTCAACTAACAAATGCAGTGCATTACTCGCGAACATTCTGTATAGCTAATGAATTTTTATGCTTTGAAATTATCATATATCTAAGTCTATGCACTCGCTTTTTAGTTATTTTTTGATTTCATATTATGGGCTTAAATATTCAGTATGAATGAACACTTATAATGGCAACTATGCTTAATAATATGGGACACAAATCTTTAACTAAAGCTGCATCTGGGATGCGACTTTATAACACTGCATCGCATACTGTTTCTGATTTTAAGCCAATAAAACCAGGCCATATAGGTATGTATGTGTGTGGAGCAACTGTACAAAGTTCGCCACATATTGGGCATATTCGTGCTGCAATTGCTTTTGATATAATTCGTCGTTGGATGATTCGCTTGGGTTATGACGTAACTTTTGTGAGAAATGTGACTGATATTGACGATAAAATCATGAAAAAATCCACTCAAGCTGGTCAGCGCTGGTGGGAACGCGCATATATTTACGAAAGAGAATTTAGCGAAGCTTATAACATGTTAGGAGTATTACCTCCTACAGTAGAGCCAAGAGCTACTGGTCATATTACAGATATGATTGAGCTTATTGAGCGTTTGATTGAGCGCGGACATGCTTATGTAATTAAAGATGAGTCTGGAAAGCCTACAGGAAATGTTTATTTCGATGTTCCAAGTTGGGAACATTATGGTGAACTTACGCATCAAAATCAGAATCAAGATAAAACTTTTGCAAGTGATTATGCATCTCAGGTTGCTGATGCTCTTGGTCCTAGCGTAGATAATATTTCAGAAGATAAATATAATCCTGTTGATGCTGCTGATATGTCTAAAGATAAACATGATTCTCGTGATTTTGCACTTTGGAAAGCTCCGTGCGATTTTGATCAAAGTGATGCTAAATGGTCAACTCCTTTTGGTGTAGGTAGACCGGGATGGCATATTGAATGCTCTGCAATGAGTCACAGATATCTTGGAGATGAGTTCGATATTCATGGTGGTGGTTTGGATTTAAGATTCCCTCATCATGAGAATGAGATGGCTCAAACAACTGCAGCGGGTTGGAAGAGTGCTAATGTTTGGATGCATTCTGCTTGGGTTACAGCTAAAGGCGAGAAAATGTCTAAATCTTTAGGCAATGGACTTTCTGTTCCGTCTGTTTTAGCAAATAATAGCTCTTGGGTTGTTAGATACGCTTTGGGTTCTGTGCAATATCGTGCGATGTTAGAGTGGTCTGATCAAGCGCTAGTTGAAGCTAAATCTGCATATGATCGCATTATGAATTTCTTAGAGCGTGCTGGTCGTGCTATTGGTGAACAACCTTCTCGTGAAGAGATTACGTCAATTAACGCAGATTTGTTACCAGAAGAGTTTACGCAATCTATGAATGATGATATTAACGTTTCAGGTGCTCAAGCGGCTATTTTTAGCACGATTCGAAAAGGTAATTCTTTGCTTAATAATATTTCAGGAAGCGGAGATGATTTTAAAGAATCTCTTAGAAATGTAGTTTTAAGCGTTCGCGCGATGCTTGATACTTTAGGATTAGATCCTTATGCTCAGCCATGGGTTTCTAATTTTTCTAAAAATGACACTTGTGAAAACAATAGCGCTGAGCATAATGCGCTATCTTCGCTTATTTGCTCTCAGCTTGAAGCGCGCGCAAAAGCTCGTAGCGTTAAAGATTTTGCAACTTCAGATGCTATTCGCGATTCTTTAAGTGCTGCTGGAGTTGTAATAGAAGATACTCCTCAAGGTTGCTCGTGGCATTTGTTGAATAAGTAATGATAGGATAAAGAGATTATGGCAATATTTAGTTCTTTAACAGACCGACTTTCTTCTGCATTTAAAAATTTGCGTAGCAAAGGCAAACTTTCTGATGCTGATATTGATGGTACTGTTCGTGAGATTCGTCGTGCATTACTTGATGCAGACGTTGCTCTTGAAGTAGTTAGATCTTTTACAGCTCGTGTTCGCGAACGTGCTCTTGGTGAGGAAGTTTCGCGCGCGCTAAATCCTGCACAACAAGTAGTTCGTATTGTAAATGATGAATTGACGCAAGTTCTCGGTTCTGGTGTTGATAGACCTTTGAATTTTGCAAAATATCCTCCTACTGTAATAATGCTTGCAGGTTTACAAGGTGCTGGTAAAACTACTTTGGCTGGAAAGCTTGGATATTGGCTTAAAGATTCTGGTCATACTCCTTTGCTTGTTGCAGCTGATTTACAACGTCCTAACGCTGTTACACAGTTGCAAGTAGTAGCAGAGCGTGCAGGAGTTGCAGTGTATGCTCCGCAAAAAGGTGTGCAAACTGGTGGAGATAATTTAGCTGCCCCTGGAGTAACTGTTGGAGATCCTGTTAAAGTTGCTAGTGACGCAATCGAATTTGCTCGAAATAAAATGTATGACACTGTGATCATTGATACGGCAGGTCGTTTGGGCGTAGATGATGCGTTAATGCAGCAAGCTCGTAATATTCGCGATGCTGTTAATCCTCAAGAAGTGCTTTTTGTTATTGATGCAATGATTGGCCAAGATGCTGTTCGTACAGCTCAAGCGTTCAATGAAGGTGTTGATTTTACTGGAGTTGTGCTTTCTAAGCTTGATGGCGATGCTCGTGGTGGAGCTGCATTATCTGTAGCGAGTGTTACAGGTAAGCCAATTTTGTTTGCTTCAACTGGTGAAAGTTTGAAGGATTTTGAAATCTTCCATCCTGATCGCATGGCATCTCGCATATTAGATATGGGAGATATTCTCACTCTTATAGAGCATGCGCAAAAGCAATTTGATGAGGAAGAAGCTCGTAAAGCTGCATCTAAGATTTCTGAAGGTACTTTTGGATTTGATGACTTTTTAGATCAACTTCAGCAAGTTAGAAAACTTGGATCTATGAAGCAATTGCTTTCAATGATTCCAGGCATGGCTCAGCATCGTAAAGAGCTTGAGCAATTTGATGATCGAGAAATAGATAAAACTGAGGCGATTATACGTTCTATGACTCCGTTTGAACGTAGGAATCCTAAGATTATTGATGGTTCTCGCCGTGCGCGTATTGCTGCAGGTTCTGGTTGTACTGTTAGCGCTGTTAATTCATTATTGCAACGTTTTGAGCAAGCAGCAAAGTTTATGAAGCGTATGGGTGCAGGTGCTCCAGGAATGGGTGGTATGCCTGGTTTTGGTGGGCCTAGCCAGAAATCAAAGCGTAAAGATAAGAAGAATTCTAAGAAGAAGGGCTCTAAGTCCGGTAATCCTATGCGCCGTGAAGCTGAACAAATTGCACTACGCGCGCGACTTAGTGGAGCTGGCTCGTATAATAATTCCGCAAATTCCTACGATAATAACAATGTGGATTCTGAGCCTAATATGATGAATGTTCCTTCAAGTCTAAAAGATTTGCTTTCGTCACAAGGGCAGAATAACTTATCTGATTTGCCTCAAATGCCTGATTTGCCGCCAAACTTAGGCGAAGGATTAGCTGGTCTTTTTGGATCGAAGTAAAAGATATTTAGTAGTGAGGTTCATTTTTATGATTTGGAATATTTTATCGCAATATGGCTTATTCTTACTGAAAGTTATAACTGCCTGTTTTGCTCTTGTGTGTATTTTAGCTTCGTTTAAAAAGTCAAGTAAATCTGATGATGACGATAAAAAAGAGATTACTATCGTCAATTTGAATGAAAAATATGATGATCAAAAAGATAAGCTTGAAGATGTTATGATCCTTAGTGGTTCTAAAGAAGAACGTAAGGCATTTAAAGAAGCAGAAAAACGAAAGAGAAAAGAGGAGAAGGAAAAGAAAAAGGAAGAGAAAGCAAAGTCTAAACAAGAAGCTAAGAATGCTTCTAAAACTTCTAATGATACTGATTTGGAAGTTAAAGATTCAGATGCAAATTCTTCTAAAAAGTCGCGTCTTTTCGTTCTAAAATTCTCTGGAAGTGTTAGCGCTAATGAAGTGAACGATTTGCGTGAAGAAATTACAGCTATGCTTTCTTTAGCTAAAGAAGGAGATGAAGCTTTACTTCAGCTTGAAAGCCCAGGGGGATCAGTAGATGGATACGGCTTGGGTGCATCGCAATTACAACGTATTCGAAATCATAATATTCCTCTTACTGTTGCAGTAGACAGAGTTGCAGCTAGTGGGGGATATATGATGGCTTGCATAGCAGATCGCATTGTTGCAGCGCCGTTTAGTGCTATTGGATCTATTGGAGTTGTTGCGCAAATTCCTAATGTTCACAGATTCTTGAAGAATCATGATGTTGATGTTGATGTTGTAACTGCTGGTAAATATAAGCGCACTATGACTGTTTTTGGAGAAAATACTGAAGAAGGAAAGCAAAAGTTCAAAGAAGAATTGAATGAAGTTCATCAATTGTTCAAAGATTTTGTGAGTACGCATCGTCCGCAAATAGATATCGATAAAATCGCAACAGGAGAGTATTGGTATGCTGCGCGCGCTATTGAGTTGAAACTGGTTGATGCTTTAGGAACTAGCGATGATTTAATAGTTGATGCTATGAAAGATAAAGATGTTTATCTTATAACTACTAAAAAGTCTAAGTCCTTAGTAGAAAAAGTTGGTTTGAGAGCTGAAGCTGCAGTAGAAAATATTATTACTAATGTGATATATAAGAATTCTACTAACGCACGTGTTATGTAATTAACATGTTTAGCTATATTTAGCTAGTTGGTTATATCTAGATAGCTAGTTATATTTAACTAGATTTAGTAATTTTTGTAAGTATTTCAAGAAGACTTATTAAGAGATTTTGAAGGTATAGTAATGGTCAATTCAGAAGAGTCTATGCGCGATGTTAGCGAATTTTCTGATTCTGATATTGTAAAAAATATATCTTCTAGTGATTCTTCTAGTAGTAATTCTTTAAGTAGTGATGCTTCTAGTAGTGATTCTTCTAGTGAGTCTTCTGATAAGTCTTCTAGTGATACTTCAAGTAACAATACTTTAAGTAGTTCTTCTATCGGGCGTTCTCGTAATTATTCTTATAAATTACGCTGGTTTACAGTAATAGTTTCTTTTATCTTAAGCATTTCCGTGGCTTTTTCGTATATTTTATTTGATATTTACGATATTATTCCAGGTCCGCTAACTATCAAATCCGTAAATCATGTAAATCCAATCGAACGAGAAGATAGTTTCTTAAGCGTTTCATCCGTTTCATCACAAGCTGAAGCTGGAAGTAGTATAGATAAGGATTCAGCACAATCTCTTATAAAATCTTTAGTTGAAGATGCCGGTGTTGGCAATGATGTTTCTGTTGTAATAGAAGACTTTCATGGTAATGTTGTTGCAACGCACAATCCAGACATACCTAGAGAGCCTGCTTCTACTCTTAAAACTCTAACTGCTGCTGTTGCGTCACACACATTAGATATGGGATCTACTTTAGACACATTCGTATATGCTCTTAACGCTAAAGCTTCGAAGATTGTGTTAAAAGGCAATGGAGATATGCTCTTAGGTGCAGGTGAAAACGATATCAACCATGTAAATGGCAGAGCTGGTTTAGCTACTCTAGCGAAGAATACTGCTATAGCTTTGAAGAATAGGGGAATTTCGTCTGTTCATCTTTCTGTTGATGATTCGTTATTTGGTGAAAAACGCTATCCACCTCTTGTTCATGAAAATAACGAAGGAAATTATTATTATGAGCCGACTTCATCTATGGCTATAGATTGTGGTCGTAAGCGTAATTTTAATTATTGGCTTAGCTTGGGTCATGATGCAGATGATTTAGATGATTACCCTCCTTTAGATCAAAATCAACCTAAAAAGGTAGCAGAAACTTTCGTTGATTTGTTATCAAAGCAAGGTATTAGCGTTGATTTTTCTGGTGAAATAAGTAAAAGCAAGTCTTTAATTACTGCGAATGCTTTTCCAATTGCGCATGTATCATCTGCAACTTTAAGCGAGATACTTGGATATATGCTTAGACGTTCTGACAATTCACTTGCAGAAGAATTTGGACGTTTAACAGCTTTAGCTAAAGGTGAAAGTAATTCTCCTGAAGGTGCTGTTAAAAGTGTTGTTGAAGGATTAAAAAAATTAGGTGTTAATACTGAAGGTTTGCATATGTCTGATTGTTCAGGACTTTCACCTAAGTCTTCATTGCGAGTGACTACTTTAGCTCAAGTGCAGTTACTTAATTTGAGAGCTGGAAAAGGTTCTGCTGCTGCACAAGGATTAGCTTTGCCTGGATTTATTGGTTCTGCTCGTAGATTGTTGAAAGATGAGTCTGCTCTTGGAATGATAAGAGTAAAAACTGGATCCTTAGATAAAGTTACTTCTTTGACTGGAAACGTAACTCGAAAAAAGGGTGGTACTCTTGTTTTTGCTGTTGTTGTAAATAATCCTAAGAGTCATGGAATGTCTTTTGCAGCAATTAGTAAATTTATGAGCGCTTTACCGAATTTATAAAGCGTAAAGTTTTAATTTATAAAGTGTAGCGTTTTATAATAAGAATATGGTTTATTCATCTCGTGTGCGTGCAGGAATTGGCGAAATTAGCCATTGTTTTGACGAATTAGATTTAACTGTTCAAGATAAACAATTTCTTCGCCATGGCTTTCATGCTCCGAAGTGTGATGCTCCATTGGTTCTTATAGCGTGTTCTGGCGGCAGGGATTCATTAGCTTTAGTTGCGTTAGCGTCAAAAGTTTGTGCAAGCAGAGGCTTGCGCTGTGGAGTTGTTATTGTTAATCATAATTTGCAAAGTTCTTCTGAAAAAGTTGCTATTGAAGCATCTAATCAATGTAAAAAATTGGGTATTAGCTCTGATTTAATTTATATCGAATCAATAAAAGTATTAGATAGCGGTATTGGTATAGAAGCTGCTGCTAGAGATGCTAGGTATGCTGCTATTATTCGCCGCGCTAAAATTTTAAATGCGTCAGTCGTATTATTAGCTCATACTGCTGATGATCAAGCTGAAACCGTTGTTATAGGTTTGCGCGATTCTTCAGGTTTGGAAGCGATTGCTGGTATGAATGCGATTATTTTTAGGGATGGTATTAGATTTGCTCGTCCACTTTTGCAAATTACTCGTGATGAAACTACAGGAATTTGTGAAGATTTTTCAATAAAGTGGTGGGATGATCCAACTAACGGCGATTGCGTACCTAAAAATCAAGAATTGCATAAGAATTACCCGTTGCGTTCTCGCGTAAGGCATACGCTTATTCCGTATATTTCTCATTTCTTTAATGCAAATATTGTTAATCTTTTATCTAGAGGTGCGAAGTTAGCGCAAGACGATTTAGAATATATTAATTCTCAAGTTGATGATGTTGTTTCTAAAGTTATGACAGTTAATTTTTATAGTTCTACTTTTAACGATTCTGACTCTAAGCATTGTGATAATTGCGCTTGTGATAATTGTGCTGATTGCGCTTGCGCTTGCGATTGTGATAACTGTGCTAGTGATAATTGCGCTAGTAGCATAACTTCGGATAATAAAAATATTGAGATTACTTTAGATGTTAAAACTTTAAAGGATTTCCATATATCTATTAGAAGACGTGTTATTGCTCGCGCACTTAGTCTTATGAATCTCAGATTTTCTTCTAGCCATATAACTTCTATAGATGAACTAATTAGTAATTGGCATGGTCAAAAGCCAGTTTCTTTACCTTGCAATGTCAAAGCGTGTCGCGTAGGCGTAAAAAACGCTTCAGTCATTCGTTTATGCAATTATAGGTAGCATGCAGATTTCAGATATACGCGATGACATTGACTATGAATTGATTAGTCATGATGACCTTATGAAGAGAATCCGTGAGGTTGCATCTCAAGTTAGTGAGGATTATAAGAATAGTAATCTTTTGCTAGTTGCTGTTCTTAAAGGAGCTGTGAACACGCTTGCTGTATTCTCGCAAGAATTGAGTATCAATGCATCTATGGATTTCATGAGTCTTTCAAGTTATGGTTCTGGTACTAAAACAAGTGGTAATATTACTGTCCGCGAAGATTTGAGTACTGATGTTGCAGGTCGCGATATTCTTATCGTTGAAGATATTGTAGATTCTGGTCGTACTCTAGATTGGTTGGTAAAAGAGCTTAAAAGTCGCGGTGCTGCAAGTGTTAAAGTATTCGCGTTGCTCACTAAGCCAGCTCGTCGTGAAGTAGATGTAGAGATAAATTATAAAGGTTTTGAAATTCCTGATGCGTTTGTTGTAGGTTTTGGAATGGATTACGATGAACGATACAGGAATTTGAATTCTATAGCTGTTTTAAAGCCATCAATATATGAGTCTTAATATATCAGTTAAGTAATTTGTATTTGAAAATATTATCTGAATTTATGTGTATTTAATGGAGTTTGAAAGGAGCCTGATTGTATGGGCGCTTCTCCTATGACACCGCGTGGTCCAATGGGAAATCCTCTTGGTGGAGGGGATAACAATAATCCATTTATGAATCCACGATCCCCTCGTAAAGACGGCAAAAAAGGGAATGATAATCGCGATAATCGTCAAGATAATGACGATTCTCGTAAGCCATTTTGGAAATCGCCTTGGACTTGGATTATACTTTTAGTTCTACTTTCCATAGTCGGTTTCCAGATGTTTGCGCATAATGGAGCGCAAAATATAGACACAAATGATGGTATATCTTTGTTGAAATCGCATAAGGCGAATTACGTAGAAATCATTGATAATAAGCAATTAGTTAAGCTTACGTTAAATGAAAACTTCCGTAAATTAGATACTCGAAGTAAGCAAAAGCGAGATTATGGTAAGGAAGTGCAATTCTACTACGTTTATGCTCAATCTAAAGATATTGTTAAGCAAGTTAAAGATGCTAAGCCTGTAAATGGTTGGAATGTGAACATTCAGCAGTCTGGTATTCTTTCTTACTTGTTTACTTCACTTTTGCCTATTTTCATTTTCCTCGGCATGATTTGGCTCTTGTTTAGCAAAATGGGAGGCAATGCAAGTAGTTTTCTTGGAATGGGTGGACCTCGCGGACGAGGAAAACTTATTGAAGGTAAAACTCCTAATACTAAGTTTTCTGATGTTGCAGGTGAACAGTCTGCAGTTGAAGAAGTTGAAGAGATTAAGGACTTCTTAAAAGATCCATCTCGTTATAAAGCTTTGGGTGCTAGGATTCCGAGAGGTGTGTTACTTTATGGCCCTCCAGGAACTGGTAAGACTTTGTTAGCTCGCGCTATAGCTGGCGAAGCAGGAGTACCGTTCTATGCTATGGCTGGTTCTGACTTTGTTGAGATGTTTGTTGGTCTTGGTGCTTCTCGTGTGCGTGAGCTTTTCGATGAAGCAAAGAAGAATGCTCCTGCAATTATTTTTATTGATGAGATTGATGCAGTTGGACGTCGTCGTGGTAGCGGTATGAATGGTGGACACGATGAACGTGAGCAAACTTTGAACCAGCTTCTCGTGGAAATGGATGGCTTCGATAATGATACGAATTTGATTATTATTGCAGCAACTAATCGTCCAGATGTTCTAGATCCTGCATTACTTCGACCGGGTCGTTTTGATCGTCAAGTTGCTGTAGAAGCGCCTGATTTGGAAGGACGTGAGGCAATTCTGAAGGTACATGCTAAAGGTAAGCCTTTTGTTCCAGATGTTGATTTGCACATGGTTGCTGTTCGTACTCCTGGTTTCACTGGTGCTGATTTAGCTAATGTACTTAACGAAGCTGCACTTTTGTGTGCTCGTTCTGGCGCTCAATTGATTGATAATCGCGCTATTGATGAAGCTATAGATCGTGTTCAAGCAGGACCTCGTAGAAGGTCAAAGGGAATGGCTCTAGATGAGTTACGAAATACTGCTTATCATGAAGGCGGTCACGCGCTTGTTGCTGCTGCATTGCATCATACTGATCCAGTCACAAAAGTGACGATTTTGCCTCGTGGGCGCGCTCTTGGATACACAGCTGTTATGCCTACTGCAGATCGCTATTCTGAATCTAGAAATGAATTGCTTGATCAAATGGCTTATGCTATGGGTGGTAGAACTGCTGAAGAAGTTGTATTCCATGATCCAACTACAGGAGCTTCTAACGATATTGAGAAAGCTACTGCAATTGCAAGGAAGATGGTAGTTGAGTACGGTTTTTCATCTAAGCTTGGTTCTGTAAAGTGGATGGATGCGGATGATGATTCTTCTGGTTCTCTTGATTCTTTGCAGCCTAGAAAGTTCTCAAATCGTACTGCTGAAGTAATAGATGAGGAAGTTCATAATCTTATTGAAACTGCTCATAGCGAAGCATGGGAGATTATCAATAATAATCGCGATGTGTTAGATGAGTTAGTTCGTCAATTGCTTGTAAAAGAAACTTTGAACGAGAAAGAGCTAAAAGAAATATTTAGTAATATTCGTAAAGCTCCTGAACGTGATTTGTGGCTTTCAAACGAGCAACGACCAGATTCTGATATTCCTCCTGTTGAAATTCCAGAAGTTTTGAAGCGTAATGTTTCTGATAAACAAAACGCTGATTAGTATTTCTAGTAGATAAGGTTATTTTGTAAATCATTGTAAATAAATATCTTTATAACTAAGTGAATATTTGGAAATAAAATCTTTTAAGTATTGTTGCTTAGTTATTTAAGTTGTATAAAGATATAAATAAATGATTATTATTAAGTAATCGCTCGAGAGTGAAAAAAGGGGGTCAATATGGATGCCATCAAATTTACAGGGATTAGGCCTAAAGGTGGGAACGTTCTTATTGGCCCCTATTGTATTACTGGAGTTGATGTAGCATTACGTCTTTTTCTTCATGCTGCTGTAAAAGGTGAAGTTTCTCAAACAATTGATATAGCTCAAGTTACTCAACGTCTTGCTAGAGATTTACGTGCGTGCGAGAGTGAAGATTATATTCTTAGCAATCCTTCTATTACTCTTGAGCTTGTAGCTGGTAGATTGATTGATTCCGCTTTGCGCTCATGGCAAGTCAATGAAGCTGAAATTACTGTTCATGCAGCTTTTCGCGCGAATAAAGAAAATGATAATACTGCTGAGAGTGATATAAAGGTTTGCGAAGTTAAAGAAAATAGTGATTCTAATCATGTTTCTTCTTCTCATGAGCCAGCTGAGTCTTCTAAGTCAACTGATTCTTCAAATGGTTTGAATGTTGAATTAGATGATATTTCTGTGACTCTTCGAAGAGTTGCAGATGATGTTGATAATTCTCTTGAAAATCCAATGAAATCTTTGTCTGCTCCTTCTTATCCTAATTATGATTTGAATTATGATGATTTCGACTATGACGATGAGAGATATATTCCTGACTCTTACAAACATTATGAAAATGATGATAGTAAAGAGTCTGATTTAAATAACAATCAAGATTCAAATAATAGCTTGAGCAAATCTTATGATGATTCAGGTGATGATTCAGAAGAAGATTCATTCGATAATTCAGTAGAAGATTCATTAAACGATAATGAAGATTCTCACGCTCGTCATGCAAATAAAAACGTATTTTCTTCTAAAAATGATGCTGAAAACTTAAGTGAAGATGATTATATTAACCTGGAAAATGGTGTTCCTTCACTAAAGAATTTAGGATTTACTAATCATAAATCATTCTTGTCATATGACTGCGAAGATGACACTAGGCTTGATGATTACTTTAGCGGTATGCAATATGACGATAATGTTGTAGATTGTGGAAGCGATGCTGTCAGTTATGAGTGTGAAGACACTGATTCGGAATATAAGCCTCGTCCTTCTCAATATTTCCCTATGAAAACTACTACGATTGTAGCTATGCGTGGTCCTGCTAAAGATGTTACTCGTTTAGCAATGTTCGATAGCATGGTAGCTTGTGAGCAAAGCAAAAAAGTAGTGATGCGAATTGACGGAATTTCCGCTCTTTATATTGTAAGTAGTGATTCTTCAGACGAATATTCTGCTGTATTTGTTGTTTCTTCAAATGTTGATGAATACGATACTATTCAACGATTGTTACAAATTTCTCGTGCTCATTCTAAAGATATACAAATTCATATTATTGGAATGCGTTTGTATAGTGCTCCAGAAAACTCTACTAAATCAGTTGATACAAGTATTTTGGAAGCTAAAGATGCAAGTATTGTTTTGTCTAAGCTTTCAGCTGCTGAGTTACTTCCATGGGATCAAGTTGAGAAAGATGCTTTTATTGATGGCAATCCTCTAGGGTATTTGATGGCGTTTACGCCTGATTCTTCTAATGTTGGTATTTATTCAGAACGTTGGATTATGGGGAATTGCTAATGAAAGCTTATCGTACTCCTTGGTGGTATTTTGTACTTGGTTGTATAGGCGGATTTGTGCTTGGTGCAATGTCTGTTTCTATGACTGAATCCAGTGCAATTATGGTTGCTGGAGCGCCATGGATTGTGATTCTAGTCATGATTATTTTAGGCATTACGACTTTTGTACTTGCTTGGCAAACTCATCAATATGCAACAGCGAAACCTGAAGATCGCAAGGTGCCGAATCATCGCAAATTCGTTATTGCACTCATGCTTTCTAAGTCATTGGGTATGGCGTGTGCAATTTTAATAGGCTGGTACATTGGGCAAATTGTTATGAGTGTTTCTCATAGTGAAGTTCCTATTTATGCATCTGTTGTTCGTGAATGTTCTATAGCAGCGTTAGTTTGCTTTATTGACATGATTATTGGAATTGTTGGTGAATGGTTGTGTCAATTACCGCCTGAAGATAAAAATGAGAGAACTGAGGATTCTCAGCGTGCGTCTGCTCCAGTCGCATAGTTTGACCTTAATTTAATCAATATGCGTGTTGTTTTTAGATTTTTTACACTAGTTTCAGTAGCTGTAATGATTGTCTTTCTTACAGCATGCGAGCCACAAGGTGAAGCTGTTGGTGATTCTGGTAAATCTAACGATATAGTTCATGATGGAATTGATGTGAACGATATTCGTATTGTTGTTATAGGTTCATCTTCTTTCTCTCTTGATACCTCAGTTCTTGATTCTTGTGCTAATTCTGGAATGAAAGCATCTTATGTCTCTATTTCAGATATTAAAAATCCTGCTAGTGCAGCTTATGATGCTATTAGCGATGCTTCTAACAGTCGATCTTCTTTAGTGATTATTAACGAGATTAACGTTAATTCGCATGACGATAGTGATTCGTCTGATTCCTCTAAGTCTTCTTATGAAAATAGCTCATCTAAGCAATCTAATAAATCGAAGTCTAATAAATCGAAGTTAAAAAGTAGAGAAAACATGTCATCGTTAAGAAAATGGGAATCTGCTTTGCTTGATGTTAGGCGTGCAGGAATTCCTGTTTTGTTAGTTAATCCTATAAAACCTCCTAGCGATACTACGCTTTATGCAGCTAAAGCTTATTTCCCAACGTATTTAAAAGATAAAGAAAAAATAACAAAAACGATTAAAAATAGAAATATTAAAAAAACGTCTTTATCTAAAATTGTTCGTGCAATAATTGACAATATTCCACATGAAAAGGAAGTGATTGTTGATGAAAGATAAATTATCAAATAGTAATAATGATATTAAATCTTCTAAGGAATCCAATTCTTTGAGAGCCTATTCGCATTCTGAAGCATCACTTCCGTATGTTGAAGAGAATGGTTTATCGGATTCGCAAGTTGAACAAGCTGTGTTAAAAGGTGATGTAAACATTACGTCTAAAAGAACTTCACGTTCTATTGTAGATATAGTTAGATCCAATGTTTTCACGCTTTTTAATGCGATTATTTTTATTGCAATGGTTGTAGTTTTGTCTACTGGCTCATGGAAAGATGCTGTTTTTGGGGCAGTAATTTTAGTTAATACTGGTATTGGTATTGTTACAGAACTTAAAGCAAAGCATACTTTAGATAAACTTTCTATTCTTATAGCATCGCGTTCAATAGTTAGACGAAATAATGAAAATGTAGAAGTTGAGCATAAAAATATAGTACTTGGCGATTTGCTATGGGTGCGTTCTGGCGAACAAGTTCCAGCAGATGTAGAAGTTTTAGATTCGTGGGGTCTTGAGATGGATGAATCCATGCTTACAGGCGAATCTGCTACAGTGCGTAAAATTACTGGCGATTGCGTATATTCTGGCTCTACAGCAGTTTCTGGAGTAGCTTTAACTCGAGTGATTGCAGTAGGGGAGAATAGTTATGCTTCTAAGTTAGCTTGCCAAGCAAAAGTTTATACAAAGACTATTTCGGATTTAAGTCGCGGAATAAATAAGATTTTAAAATATATGACTTTTGTAGTTGTGCCTTTATGCGTATTGCTCGTATGGTCGCAAATGCATAAAGTTGGAGGATTTGTATACGCGTGGAGCACTGGAGAGTGGAGAGGTGCTGTAGTTTCAGCTGTGGCTGGAGTTGTTGGAATGATTCCTGAAGGTCTTGTATTGCTAACATCTCTTAATTTTGCTGTTGCTGCTATGCGTCTTGCGCGTAAGAATACATTAGTTCAAGAGCTAGAATCTGTTGAAACTTTAGCTAGAGTTGATTGCTTGAATTTAGATAAAACGGGAACTATTACAGATGGCGGTATTGCTTTTGTTGGAATAAAAAATCTTAATAATTTTGAATCTAGTTTAAGTGATTTAAATAAGTTAAGTGACACAGCTTATCCAAGTGATTTAAGTGACATAAGTGATTTAAGTATTTCTCAAGCTCTTTACGATTTGTCTAATGAAGAAAATCCAAATGCTACTGGAAAAGCTATTATAGATGGTTTAAGCCAAAACGGTTTTGGTATTAAGCCTAGTGAAAATATTTCTGTAAGACTTCCATTCTCATCTTCAAGAAAATGGAGTGCAATATGCTATGAATTTTCAAATTCTGAATTTGCTACTTGGTATATGGGTGCTCCAGAAGTATTAACAAGTTCTTTTGAGTGCGAAGAAGATTATTCTTCAATTTTGAATCTTGTTAATTCGTATGCTGAACAAGGTGAACGCGTGCTTATGCTTGCGTGTGTAAAAAATAATTACAAACAAAGTTTTTCAGATAATCCTACTATTTGCTCTAAAGCTAAGCCGATTGCTTTAGTTCGTTGTTCTGAAAGAGTGCGTGCTGATGCGTATAAGACTCTTGAATGGTTCCGCAATCAAGGTGTTAGATGTAGAGTGATTTCAGGAGATAATCCAACAACTGTTGCTTCTGTTGCGCGCAAAGTTGGTTTAACTGGAGATGTGAAACCAATAGCAATGGATGCCCGTAAACTTCCTGATGATATTCATGAATTAGCTAAAGTTATTGAAAACGTTGATGTTTTAGGAAGAGTCCTTCCTGAGCAAAAGAAAGCTATTGTTGAGGCTCTTCATATTAACGGTCATGTTGTTGCTATGACTGGTGATGGAGTAAACGATACTCTTGCTTTGAAGGAAGCTGATCTTGGAATTGCAATGGGTAATGCTGCTCCTGCTGCTAAGGCTGTAGCGCAAGTAGTATTAGTTGATTCTCAATTCTCACATCTTCCGGATGTTGTAGCTCGTGGGCGTCAAGTAATGGCAAATATGGAGCGTGTTGCTGGACTTTTCCTAGTAAAAACTGTGTATTCTGCATTGATTTCTGCAGGTGTTGTGTTACTTGGGTTGCATTTCCCTTATTTGCCTAGACACATAACTTATATTGGCTCATTGACGATTGGAATTCCGGCTTTCTTGCTTGCTCTAGCTCCTAATACACGCAGATATTTGCCAGGATTCTTGAATAGGGTTGTAAGATTTGCTTTGCCTAGCGGTTTTGCTATAGCAGTATCCGTACTTTTAACAGCTTTTATTGGTAGTATTCAAGGTATTACTACTACGCGCAGCATATGCGCTGTTATTGTTTTCGTAATTGGCATTCTAGTCTTGTCTAGAGTTTCACGTCCTCTATTTTCATGGCGAGCAATTATGGTATTGCTTTTTGCTTTGATTGGCGTTTTAGGTGCTTTTATACCATTTGTATCTAAATTCTTTGAAATTCATATACCGACTTACGGATTTGAACTCATATTTATGATTAGCGCTGTTATTTGTGCTGTAATACTTTGGTTTGTATGCGTTACGATATCTTTTAACATTCGTAAAGTGTTGAATAATATTGTTAAGCGCTGAATAATATTCGTAAAGCGCTGAATAATATTCGTAAAGTGTCGAAGTGCATTACTTTTATGCTTACAATAGAATTGTGTTCAGTATTTTAGAAATGTTTTCTGTTGGTGTTGGTCCTAGCTCTTCGCACACAGTAGGGCCTATGCGTGCTGCTTATGCTTTTGTTACTTCTCTCAAAGACAAAGGAATATTGCGTAATGTAAAACACGTATCAGTAACACTTTATGGCTCGTTATCTCTTACAGGTTTAGGTCATGGTACTGATCGTGCTTGTGTTGCTGGTCTTGAAGGTAATCTTCCAGATGATGTTGACACTGAGCACATGATGACTATTAGGCAAGATTGTAAAGCAAGTGGTACTTTAACTCTTGCTCATGAGCATACTATTGATTTTGATTATGACAATGATGTGATTTTTGAAAAATGGAAACGTATGGTTGCTCATCCAAATGGTATGCGATTTGTTTGTACTGATTCAAATGGTGATTTAGTTGATGAGCAAGTATGGTATTCAATTGGCGGAGGATTCATACGTAAAGGTTTTGCTGATGATGCAATGGTTGGATTGCATGATCGCACTGATGCAGAAAGTGATGAATCGAATAAATTAGATAATCCTAAAAATAACGACTCTATTAAAGATTCAACAGTTCCATATCCATTTATTTCGTGTGATGAGCTAATTTCTATTTGCAATAAAGAGCATATGTCTATAAGTGATGTTGTGTGGCAAAATGAATTAGCTTTGCATGAAGGCGATTCTTGCTATGTGCGCAACTATTTATTACATGTTTGGAATGTGATGAGTAAATGCGTTGAAAATGGTTGCAAATCGACTCAGAATATTTTGCCTGGAGGATTAGATGTTCCTCGTCGTGCTCCACGAATGTATAAAAGACTCTCTGCTAATTCAGATATGTTGCGAAATGATAGGCGCCGCGCTGATTGCGCTTTAGAAAGTTCTGATTCTGCTTGGGTGAATCTTTTTGCGCTCGCTGTAAGTGAAGAAAATGCTGGTGGTGGGCGTATTGTAACTGCTCCTACTAACGGCTCTGCTGGCATTATTCCTGCGGTATTGCAATATTATTGGCGTTTTGTTGATTCTGCTGATGAAGATGGTATTGTGCGATTTTTGCTGGCTGCTGGAGCTGTTGGTTATTTGTTTAAGAGGAATGCTTCTATTTCTGGTGCAGAAGTTGGTTGTCAAGGAGAAGTTGGTTCTGCTTGTTCTATGGCTGCTGCTGGATTGTGTGAGGTTTTAGGTGGAACTCCTGAGCAAGTTGAAAATGCTGCAGAAATAGGAATTGAGCATCATTTAGGTTTAACTTGTGATCCTGTTGGCGGTCTTGTGCAAATACCGTGTATTGAGCGTAATGCTATGGCTGCAAATACTGCTATCAATGCTGTTAGAATGGCTATGCTTGGAGATGGTTCTCATATAGTAAGTTTAGATAAAGCAATTAAAACTATGAAAGAAACTGGTCACGACATGATGTCGAAGTATCGTGAAACTTCTAAAGGCGGTTTAGCTGTAAATGTCGTTGAGTGCTAGTTTTTAATGTGAACTTTAGTACTGGTTTTTAATGTGAACTTGAGTGTTAGATTTTAAGTATGTATAAGTATGTAAATATGTACTAGTTTATTAGCGTTGCAAGTGTATAGTAAACGTAATACTTGAGTGCTAATCTAAAACACGTCATAATACTGTATAATTGTGTAACCTATAGCATGTTTCAAAAGTTTATAAAGGAGGTAAAATGTCAAAGGATATGCCGCAAGTGCTTGCAGAGTTTGGTACTACGCCAACGGTGACGTTCCCAACGGCCACGCCGCCAGCAGGTCTTAAGATTGTTGAATTGGTTGAGGGAGATGGTCCTCTTGTTCGTTCAGGAGATACTGTAACTGTTAATTATCATGGAGTTGTTTGGGGTTCAGATAAGCCGTTTGATTCTAGTTTTACTCGTCATACTCCTGCAAGTTTTGCAATTGGCGTAGGTCAGGTAATTCAGGGTTGGGATCGTACTGTTCCGGGTCATAATGTTGGATCTCGTTTGTTGGTTTCAATTCCTCCTGAGTGTGGATATGGTTCTCGTGGAGTTCCTCAAGCTGGAATTCCTGGTGGAGCTACGCTTGTATTCGTGATTGATATTATTTCGACTCGCTGAATTGCGTGTTGCGTCGAGTAAAGGAGATTGCTATGGAAGAAGAAAAAACAATTTTGTTGACGCAAGAAGCGTATGACAAATTAAAAGAAGAGTTAGAGCATAGAGAAGGCGAATATCGCGAAGAAATTACTGAGCGTATTGCAGCTGCACGAGCTGAAGGTGATTTGTCTGAAAATGGAGGATATCAGGCTGCTCGTGAGGAGCAAGGTAAGAATGAAGGGCGTATCAATGAGCTTATTGTTAAGCTTCGTAATGCTAAGATTCTTGAAGCTCCAGAAGATGGTTTAGTTGGCAATGGCTCGTTAGTTGTTCTTGAATTAGCTGGAACAGAGATGACTTATGTAGTTGGTTCTAGAGATATTGCTGTTGCAACTGAATACGATGTAGTTAGCCCTGAATCTCCAATTGGTGCAGCTATTATGGGAGCGCATACTGGAGATACAGTTACTTACTTCACTCCTAATGGTCGTCAAATGTCTGTAACTATTAAGAGTGCTCATCCAATGTCTTGAGTATAACTCGTTTAGATATTAAGAAACGGCATCCGTTATTCGGGTGTCGTTTCTTTTTTATGATTTTTTGCCTATAGCTTTGATTTTTAGCTGAAAAATCATTCAATTGAATTTTTAAAAATCAAAATAGTGGAAAATCCTTATTAAAAAAATATATTTTTTGTAAAAAAGTGGGGATTTTTGGTGATGGGTGGAGTAGAATGGGGAGCATTGTGCACGTGGCATAGCGCATATTGTTAAGGAGGTGGTAGTATGGTACGTTCTTCGCATAGCAAAGAATCGCACAATATTGCCAATTCTTCCTCTGAAGCTGTGCCTAATGATGTTAATAATTCTCAGAAAATGCATATGCCAGTGCAAAAGTATGATCAATCTAAAGCATCAAATAATAGTGCGAATGCGCAAACATCTGCAGTTTATTCACAAAACTATTCAGATTCTTCTGCATGTTACTATGCTCAGCAAGCTCCTCAGCCGGTGTTTAACTCTCCTTTGCCGCCTAATTGCCAGCCTGCAATGCCTATGTATTATGCTCAAGCACCTCAAGCTCCTCAGCAAGTCCCTCAGCAAGTCCCTCAGCAAGCTCAATTGCGCCCCATGCCTGTGCAATCTCCGATGCAAGTATCTCAGCCTACATCTGTCATACTTTTAGGAACGTATACTCCGAAGATTGATTCTAAGGGTCGCGTTGCTTTGCCTGCTAAGTTTCGTGCGCAATTGGGAACTGGTTTTGTTATGGCTAGAGGTCAAGAGAGATGTGTTTATGTGCTCCCAATGCAAGAATTTCAGCGTATAACTTCTCAAATTCAGCATACTTCAATGAGCAATAAATCTGCTCGCGATTATTTGCGAGTATTTCTTTCTGGAGCAGTTGATCAAGAACCAGATAAACAAGGTCGTATCGTTGTTCCTCCAATGCTTCGCGAATATGCAAATCTCGAAGATGAAATTGTCGTTATAGGCGTTGGAACTCGTGCTGAAATTTGGAATAAGACAGCTTGGAATGAATATCTTGCGGATCGCGAACAGGGATACGCTGATATTGCGGATGATGTACTTCCGGTGGTGATGTGATGACAGATATTACAACTATTCACCAGCCTGTACTTCTACAAGAATGTGTTAATCTTGTTTCTCCTGCACTAAATCATGAAGGAGCAATAGTTGTTGATTGCACTTTAGGACTTGCAGGTCATGCTAGTGCATTTTTGAAAGCTGCTCCTCTTGCAACATTAGTCGGAATAGATAGAGATAGTGAAGCACTTTCATTAGCTACAGCCAGAATGCGTAATGAAGGTCTTGAAAACCGTTTTATTCCAGCACATGCAGCATTTGATGAAGTAAGTGATGTGCTTGAATCTCATGGAATTGATTTCATTGATGCTGCTTTTATGGATCTTGGATTATCAAGCTTGCAAATTGATGAAACAAATCGTGGATTTTCATATTCTCATGATGCTGCTTTAGATATGCGCATGGATGTATCTCAATCAACTACTGCTGCAACTATTCTTGCAACTTATGATGAGAAAAGTCTTATAAGAATTTTCCGTGAATACGGTGAAGAGCGTTTTGCTGCTCCTATTGCTCGTAAAATTGTTAAAACTCGTGAATCTAATCCTTTGACTACTTCTAGCCAACTTGTTGATTTAGTAGATAATGTTATTCCAAAAGCACATAGAGCACCTGGAAATCCTGCTAAACGTGTATTCCAAGCTTTAAGAATCGAAGTTAATGGAGAATTAGATAAGCTTTCTAGAACTTTACCTCAACTTGCTTTGCGCTTACGTAAAAATGGGCGTCTTGTTGTTGAGTCTTATCATTCTTTGGAAGATATAACAGTTAAGCGTTTTATGAATCAAGGTTTAACTGTTGATGTTCCGTCTTCAATGCCTGTAATTCCAGATGATGCGCAACCTTTCTTTGAGTCTTTGACTCGTGGAGCAATTAAAGCTTCTAATGAAGAAATAGCTCATAATACTCGTTCTGCATCCGTTCGTTTGCGCGCAATTGAGTTGAAGCGTGATTTGCCTGCTCATTTCCGTAAGCGTTTTGAAGATGAAGCTTTAGGCGTGTTAAGTGCAGATGGCAAGTCTGCTTTTAATCGTATTTCTCGCGCTAAAGGAGGCAGATAATGAAGTTGCCTTCTTTAAAAAATCGTTTGCCAAGAGTATCTTCGTCTACTTCTTCTGCTCCAGCTGGCAGATCAAGTGTTAAAGATACGCACACTCGTAATGAGTATTCAGGTAGCGCGAATAAATCTCGCTCATATTCAGAATCTGTTAAATCGCCTATTTTAGAGCATTTTAATAAGGTTGTTGCGTGGAGTAATACGAGTATGGTTCCTGTTTTTAACATTATTATCATCGTGTTATTCCTAGTTATTGCTCTAACTGTTTCATTAGCTATTCGTACGCAAATGGCTGCTCTTTCTTTTGAACAAACAAGATTACAAATAGCTATTTCTAAAGAGCGTCAAGATCTTGAAAGTAAGCAAGCTCAATTGGATGCGTTAGAAGCTCAGTTGCCTGCTAAAGCTCAAGAAATGGGTATGATTCCTCAACAAGGTGCAATCACTATTGATTTAAGCGATTATGCGAAAAAGCATGATGATAAAAAAGATTCTAAATCCAGCTCTAAGAATGATAAGTCTGGATCTAATTTTGTTGAGAAATCTGACTCTAATTCTGGTTCTAATAAAAAGTCAGAAACAAGAGAACAAAAAGATAAAACTTCTAAATCAAAAATTAAGACTAATAAACCAGCAACACAGGAGAAACGATAATGTTCAACGCTATAAAGAGATTCATTTCTCAATACAGTGTATTTACACGTAAATGTATGACTATCGTATTTCTTTTTATGTTCTTAGCTACAGTAGCTATAGTTAAACTCAGTTCCGCGCAGATTATAAATTCTCGCCAAACTGCTGAAGCTGCACAATTAGAACGTAGTAGAGTGCGTAAGATTGTTGCTCGTCGTGGACGAATACTTGACGCTAATGGAACTGTGTTAGCGCAAAGTGTTGAAAGATACAACATTATTGGCGATCCTTTGAATGCGCAAACATTTATTCCTACCGCTTGTAGTGCTAAAACGAAGAATAATTGCCATTCAATTAACGGGAAACCTGTTGAAGCAACTGGTGCTTTAGCAGTTGCACGTTTGCTTGCTCCTGTTTTACATATGACATCTATGGAAATTGGCGGTAAATTAGCTGGTTCTGGACGTTATACTGTTATTAAGCGTGATGTAAGTCCTGAAGAAAAGCAAAAAATTGATAAATTAAATCTTTCTGGATGCATTTACGCTGAGAAAAGTAGTAAGCGCGTGTACTCTAGCGGTAATATTTTAGGATCTTTTATTGGTGCTGTTGTTGATGCTGGAGAAACTGATTCTAAAGTAGCTAAAGGCCGTAAAGGTGATGTTGGAATCTCAGGAATTGAATTAAGTGAAGATAAACAATTGACTGGAGTTGACGGTTATCAGCGTTATCAGGGGAATGGAACTGGTTCTCAGCGCATTCCTGGAACTGTTTTAGAAACAAAGCCTGCTGTAAATGGTAACGATGTGAAATTAACTATTGACAGCGATGTTGATTGGTATGTTAAAAAAGCTTTAATGGATGGTAAAAATACTTATAAAGCTGAATGGGGTATCGCTGTTGTGCAAGATATTCACACTGGTCAAATACTAGCAATTGAAGATACAGATACTATTGATGCTGGCAGCGTAGAAGCTAAGCGCAATATTTCTCGTGCTGTTAGCCAAGTTTTTGAGCCAGGTTCTGTTGGAAAAGCATTGTCTATGGCTGGAATGTTGCAAAGTGGAGCTCATAAGCTTACAGATCAATTCGCTGTTCCAGGATCTATTAACAAGAATGGTCAAGTTTTCCACGATGCTCACAGCCATGGTGTTGAGCGTTTGACTTTGGCTGGAATTTTAAGAAAATCTTCTAATGTTGGCATGATTCTAGCAGGCGAAAAGTATCCTAATAACAAGCGTTATGAGTTTCTTTCAAAATTTGGTATTGGACAATATACTGGCTTAGATTTGCAAGGTGAATCTAAAGGAATCTTATCTAGTCCACAATCTTGGGATGGACGAAAGCAATATACTGTTTTGTTTGGTCAAGGATATGCTACTAATGCTTTGCAAATAACTAATGCAATCGCGACTATTGCAAATAAAGGTGTAAAGCTAAAGCAATCTGTTATTAAGTCTGTAATCGATCCTAGTGGAAGAGTGAGTGAAAATAAGCGTCCTGAAGCTACGCGAGTTTTGGATGAAAATGTTGCATCTCAAATGATGGATGCTATGGAAAGTACTGCTGAATCTTATAAGAAATTCTTGCGTATTGATGGCTATCGTATTGCTGCTAAAAGTGGTACTGCACAGGTTGCTGGTTCAACAGGTAAAAGTCTTACTTCTATTGTTGCTGACTGTGCTGCAGTTATGCCTGCAGACAATCCTAAATTTGCAATAACAGTTGTATTGAAAAATCCTCGAGGAACGTATGGTGTTGTTACTGCAGCACCTATAGTTAAAACAATTGGTGAGTTCTTGATGCAAAAGTATGATATTCCTCTGTCTGCTCCTCGTGGAAACGCAACTGCTGTAGAATGGTAATGCATTACAAGTTAGAGCGAGTGTGAATATTGAATATGAATGCTGTTGATGAGTTTTCAAGAACTCGTGTTACGTTAGGTTATGCTGCTGAAAATTACGGTTTTGAAGTAGTTCCAGAATTTTGTTCTGGTGTTACTGTGACTTCTGTTGCTTCAGATGTGCGTAAAGTGCGTCCTGGTGCATTATTTGCGCCGACATGTCATGTTGATCGTCGTCAATTGGAAGCTGCTCGTGATGCAGGTGCTTATGCTGCTCTTGTTCCTCCTGAGTTTAAGGCAGAAGCGAATAATATTGGCATGCCTTTACTTATTTCTTCTTTCAATCCAATTTCACTTGGCAAGCTTGTTTGTGATGTAAATAACGATCCATCTTCTTGTGTAGCTACTTTTGCTGTTGCTGGAGATGACGATGATGATATACACGCTAATGTATTGCGTTTAGCTGATTTTCTTCATATGCTTGGTAATCCTGTTGGTGTTATAAGTGATGCTGGATCTTCATCTTTGCAACGGGAATTGCAATTAGATTATCCTTTAGGAATTGCTGATTTACAACATAATCTTTCTGTTTGTGTAGAAGATGGTGCTGCTGCTGTTGTTATCGCTTTGAATTCTCAAACGTTAGAAAAAGATGCTTTGCAATCTGTAAATATTGATGTTTTAGGTGTAGAGAGCGAAGAGAAGCGTACAATTTCACTGATTCCTCCAACTCCTCCTGAAGAATCAATTAAGAATTTCTTAAGTAGAAATAGCTATAAAGATTCTTCTAAAAATGAGAATAGTGAGAATAGTGATAGTAGTGAAAATAGTTTTAATGCTAATACTATTCATTCTGAGAGCTCTAAAGATTTCGATTCTGATTCTAAGTTGGATTCTAAGGATTCTAATGTACTTGTACAAAAGGTTGATGTTAAGCCTGTTGTAAGTTTCTATTCTTTGCAGCAGCGTTACGGCTTTTATTGTAGTGAGCGTTCGTATTGCATCACTAGAACTAAAGAATCAGATGAATTAGCTGATTTAGTAGATAGCATTGGTGGAAAAGATGTGAATCGTCATCTTTCTCTTTCTATTGCTATGGTTCTCGCTGCTGGCGTGCGCCGCGGAACAATAAAAAGTGCATTGCGAGTATCTCGTGAATTACATTGATAGCCGTGTTATACATTGATAGCCGTGTTATAATGCAAAAATTTAAGATTTTGTTGCTATTATATATTTCGGTCGTTTGTATTTTGTTGCATGAACAAGTTATGAACATGAAATGAATAATGCTGATGTATGCCGATACGATGCAAAATCGTTATTAGGAGGATTTGATGAGCTGCACTGAAAGCGCTGATAGTTACAAATCTCATATTGGCATGATGCCTATGAGTGTTAGCGAAATTGCGCAAGCAGTGAACGGTGATGTTCATGTTGATGCGTCTTATGATTGTAATAAAGTTTGCGCTTTTTATACGTGTAGTGATTCTCGGCAAGTACGCGAAGGTTCTGTATTTGTAGCTATTCAAGGCGAGCGTGTAGATGGACATGATTATGTAGATAAAGCTGCAACTGTGGGCGCTTCAGTTGCAATTGTCAACCATTTAGTTTCTGGTGTTTCTTCTTGTTTTCCTCAAATTGTTGTTAAAGATACTGTTAAAGCTTTAGGTTCTCTTGCAAAGCATAATATTGAGCGCCGCCGTGAAAGTAGCTCTCCTTTTACGATTATTGGAATTACAGGTTCTGTTGGTAAAACGACTACAAAAGATATGCTTAGAACATTGTTAATGAAGATGGGTGAAACTGTTGCGCCTATTGGTTCATTTAACAATGAAATCGGTCTTCCTTTAACAGCTTTGCGTGTTGGAGAAAACACTAGATTCTTAGTAGCAGAAATGGGAGCTAATCACGTTGGTGAAATCACGTATTTAACTAATATTGCTCCTCCTGATATTGCTATTGTGTTAAAAGTTGGTGTTGCTCATTTAGGTGAATTTGGTTCTGTTGAGCGCATAGCTCAAGCAAAGAGTGAGATTGTAAAAGGCTTAGTTCCTCACGGCGTTGCTGTTTTGAATGCGGATGATATTCGTGTAGCTGCTATGCAATCTTTAGCTGATGAAGATAAAATACGTT
The DNA here is from genome assembly GCF_947280595.1 of uncultured Gardnerella sp. Classification (NCBI taxonomy): domain Bacteria; kingdom Bacillati; phylum Actinomycetota; class Actinomycetes; order Bifidobacteriales; family Bifidobacteriaceae; genus Gardnerella; species uncultured Gardnerella sp. The sequence goes on from NZ_CAMYOS010000007.1 coordinate 85,523, forward strand.
GGTTTGGAATTAAAAATAAAAAATCGCAGTATTGCATTATTGCTGAAGATGTGAGTTTAGATAGCTACGGTTGTGCTTCAGCTGTATTTAAAGAGTTTAATGCATGTGAATCTGGAGTTAGTGAATCTAAGACTACGGAATCTGGCGTTAGTGAATCTAAATCGCATGAATCTAGCCAAAATATCCATCTTTCGTTGCAAGGTGAGCATAATATTATGAACGCTCTTGCTGCTGCTAATGTCGCTAGATATTTTGGAATGAAGTTAAAAGATATTGCTGAAGTTTTGCATAACGTTTCGCATATAAGCCCTCATCGTATGCAAGTTTCAACTGTTTGCAATAATAATAATAATCAGTCTTTCACTCTTATTGATGATTCTTTCAATGCTAATCCAGATTCTATGAAAGCTGGAATTGATGGATTATGTGCTTATGAACGTTGTGATAATAATTCGCTATTTCGTATTGCTGTTCTTGGTTCTATGTTGGAACTTGGAAAAGATGAAGATTTTCTTCACGGCAATATTGGCGCTTATGCAGTTTCGCATAAGATAAACGCTATTATTGCAGTCGGCTCTAAGGATTCTAAAGATTTAGATCATTTAGCTGAGTGTATTGCAAATGGAGCATTAAGCTCTTCAAAAAATAATTCGGTTGAAAAATTAGATGATTCTGCATCAAAAACAGAAGTTTTTTTGGTGCATGATACGATTGAAGCAGATAAAAAAGTTTGGTCGCTTGTTGCGCAGCATTCGCGTAGTGTAGTGTTGTTAAAAGGATCTCATGCGTCTGGTTTAAGCGCGTTGGCTGAGAAATGGGATTGTTTGCAATCTTCTAAACAGCAAGAGGTTACTTGCGTTGAATCTTGTAGTCAAATGGAGGTTAAGCGTTGATTGCTCTTATTGTAGGAATCTTAGTGGCTCTGCTTGTAACTATTATCGGAACGCCTCTTTTGATTCGTTTAGTAAATCATTTGCATTACGGTCAATATATACGTCAAGATGGTCCTCAATCTCATAAAGTTAAGCGTGGAACGCCTACTATGGGTGGAGTAGTCATAAACTTGGCTGTTGTTGCAGGATGGTCTGCATCTGCTTTATACCGCTATTTCTCGTCTAATCGTGCTCCTTCGTGGTCCGCAGTGCTCGTGTTATTTGCAATGCTTTCAATGGGTTTGCTTGGATTTATTGATGATTTTGCTAAAGTTCGTAAAAAGCGTAATTTAGGTCTTTCTGTTGGCGCTAAGCTTACTGGTCAAATCATTTTTGCAAGTTTATATGCTTTACTTTCTCTTATTCTTCCAACTCCTTCTGGATTCTCAAGTGCTCAAATGGGCGTGAGCTTTATTGAGAAGCCATTTTTTGATTTCTCTATTTTTGGAACTTTTATAGGCACAATATTATTTATCGTTTGGGTTAATTTCTTAATAGCTGCTTGGTCTAATGCTGTTAATTTGGCTGATGGCTTAGATGGATTAGCTTCTGGATCTTCAATGATTGCGTTTACTGGTTATGCGCTAATCGCTTTTTGGGAATCGTACCACGTTAAAGGTTCAGTTAGACCAGGATTTTCTTACGCTGTTTCCGATCCGCTTGATTTAACTATTATTGCTGTTTGTGCAGGAGTCGCATGTTTCGGATTCTTATGGTTTAATTCGAATCCTGCTCAAGTCTTTATGGGAGATACTGGCTCTTTGGCTTTGGGTGGATTATTTGCATCACTATCAATTGCTACACATACAGAATTTTTGGCTGTTATTTTAGGCGGATTATTTGTGATTGAAACTATGAGTGATGTTATTCAAGTCGGTTTCTTTAAGCTTACTCATAAAAGAGTGTTTAAGATGGCTCCGATTCATCACCATTTTGAGCTTCTCGGTTGGACTGAAACAAAAGTAGTTGTTCGTTTCTGGATGATTGAGTTTATGTTTGTGCTTTCTGCATTGATGATATTCTATGCAGATTGGGCTGGTCGTACTGGATTATTGATTTGATTGAATCCAAGATTGTCTTTTTAATCGGAAGATAATAATTGGATTGTTGCAATTAGATTGTGTTAGTTAAATGGTTGCAATTTAAGGATGGCAAATATGACATGCGATTTTAGTGATAATTGCAAAGAATTTCCATTTCGCAGAGTTCTTGTTGCAGGTTTGGGCATTTCTGGTCGTGGAGCTGTAGAAGTATTGCATAAAATCGGTGCAAGTCCTATTAGCGTAGATGAAAATAAGCCTGAAGCAGACCTTCATGATTTTAATGCGATAGATTGGTCGAATATAGACGCTGTTGTGACATCTCCTGTATTTAATCCTCGTACTAAGTTTTTGTTAGATGCAAAGAAACACAATATTCCAGTCATGAGCGAAGTAGATCTTGCGTGGCGTATTCGCGTAAAATCTCAAAAAACTAATTCTCCTGCTTTATGGGTTGGTATTACTGGTACTAACGGTAAAACTTCAACTACTGAAATGACTTCATCTATGCTTAGTGCATGCGGTTTTGATGCACCAGCAGTTGGAAACATTGGTCATTCTTTATCTCATGCTGCTTTAGATAAAAGTCATGATGTGCTTTGCGTAGAATTGAGCTCTTTCCAATTGCATTTTACTAATTGTTTGAATCTTGATTGTGCAGCTATAACTAATATTGCTGCAGATCATTTAGATTGGCATGGCTCGATTCAAGCATATGCTGCAGATAAATCTAAAGTTTTTAACGGTGTTAAAAAAGTATTAGTATACAATGCTCAAGATTCTAGGGTTTGTGCTTTAGCTAAGTGCGCGAAGGTTGAATCTGGGTGTAAGCGTGTAGGTTTTACGCTTGAAGCTCCTAAAGATGGAGAAATTGGCGTAGAAAATGGTTGGATTGTAGATAAAAGTGGTATTTCGGGTGCTAAGTACGGAGAACCTAAAAACATTGTTCTTATTAAAGATTTGAAACATTTATGTGAGCCAGATGGAACAGTTTATCCTCATTTATTAGCAGATGCTTTAACTGCTTTGGCTTTAACTTTTGGAGTAACAGATAATGTGAGTAAAGCTGTTCAAGCATTGTGTGATTTTGCTCCAGGCGGACATAGGATTCAAACTGTTGCAAGTTTTAAGCCAAGTAATTTACGTGCAGAAGATTCGATTCGTTTTGTTGATGATTCTAAAGCAACTAATGCTCATGCTGCATCTGCATCGATATCTAGTTTTTCTAAGAAATCAGTAATATGGATTGCTGGTGGATTAGCTAAAGGCTCTCATTTTGAAGATTTGGTTGCTTCTTCTAAAGAAATCATTAAGGCTGTAGTTGTTATTGGAACAGATCAAAGACCTATTATTGAAGCTTTACGTAAATCTGATTCAAATATACCTGTAACAATAATTGCTCCTGATGCTTCATATTCTCACTCTTATAAAAATGTTGATGATTCTCTTGTAAATGAGATAGAAAATGAGAATATTATTTCTCCTGATTCTTCTTTAGGTCAGGAAGTTATGCACAAAGCTGTTGAGGCTGCTGGAAATTATGCTGAACCTGGAGATGTAGTTCTTATGGCTCCTGCTTGTGCTTCAATGGATCAATTTGTTTCTTATGCGGATCGTGGTAATCGCTTTGCTCAAGAAGCTCAACGATGGGTACAAAATCATGTCAAATAAACGATTTTCTTGCAAGCGTTCTGATAAGAAGAGTTCTAGCGTTGTTCATAGCATAATTAGAAGTATTGTTCGCAATATTGTTTATGCTCTAACGCATGTAATCTCAATGTCTGATTACGTTGAAAGCGATTCTAAAAATTCTAAGTCTTCTAATAAGTCTTCTAATAAGTCTTCTAATAAGTCTTCTAATAAGTCT
>NZ_CAMYOS010000008.1:0-81969 GCF_947280595.1 uncultured Gardnerella sp.
CAGCAACTTTCTTGCCAAAAGTCTTAACAAATCCGCGAATAGAAACCGCTGGAACTTCTGCACTATTATCACTCAAATCACTCGAATAAGTGTTTGCACCAAAAACTGGAACACTGCCAGACATATTTGCAGATGGAACAGAATCTACCATAGAAACCTCGCAATATACATATAAACGCACGCATTGCGCCACATTATTGCACAATCGCACGTTTACACCAAGGCTTCCATTATCTCATATCTTGCGTATAAACACACTACGAATTCGTTAGATTCGTCTCGTACTTGAGACATTTGTAACGCTTTTTGGCTGATTTTAGTTATATTTGTCTCACTAGTGAGGCATTTGTAACGCTTTTATCCTAAACTCGTTATATTTGCATCATTGATGAGACAAATCTAACGAATCTGAGACAAAACGAAAAGGCAGGTCATCGTTAGCGCAGATTAGCTGCGCTATTCCTCGCAGCTATTAGTAGCTGCTCGGCTGATTTGGCATGTAAAGTCCACTGGACTTTACATTTAAGCCAAATCACGCTTTGAAGGAGCTTGAAATGCGTTATGCAATTTCAAGCTCAGTCAAAGCGCTTCTCGCGCTACGCTCCAAGCGCTCCGGCAGGTTGGCGCGCTAATGTCCAGTGTGATGAATTGGCTTCCATTCACTTTTAGAGAAAACAGCTTGGAATGAAATCGGTACGTATGAAAGCATAAAGATTGGGAAACTTAAAGCATACGCGAACAACTCTTTACTAGTTGCTCCAAGCTTACGATGCTCTACAATAACAGTAAGCGAAACAAAAATCATCATACCAATAACACTGCTAAAAGTAGTGATAATGAAATTACTAACTGCTTCAACCTGACTCATCCAAGTCACGAATCCGCATGCAGCAAATATGAATCCTAAAATAAGTCGAATAATTGCAAGTACCATGAACGGGCAAAGAACAAGCGAAAAATCAACTGACGAAAAATCGCGCTCTTGAATACCGTGCTTTATTAAAGCAGAACCATAATATCTAAATACTTGCAAAAAGCCTTTACTCCAGCGCAATCTCTGACGCCAACTTTGACTAAACGACACAGGTTGCTCGTCATAAAGCACAGCTGAACCACAATATCCAACGCGATCCCCATGAAGAATAGAATCCATTGTAAATTCAAGATCTTCCGTAAGAAGGTGGAACTTCCATCCACGGTTTCTATGCATAATCTCGCGAGAGAACATAAAACCAGTACCGCCAACATGGCAACTAGAGCCAAAAAGCATACGAGAATTATTAGTAAATCGCGATTCTCGTATAAACCATAATGCAGAACCAGAAGACACCCAATTATCTGAAAGATTAACTGAATTTCTATAACTTGTAAGTATTTGGAATCCAGCATGGAATCCTTTATTCATCTCTTCAAAGTAATGCTTATCTAAACGATTATCTGCATCGAACACAAAATAAGCGTCATATATTTGATCTTTTCCTTTTTCCATAATGTGATCAAGAAGGAAACTCAAAGCATATCCCTTACCAATATGCTTTTTATCAAATCTTTCTAACACATTACATCCAAGATCTCTGCCTACTTTAGCAGTGTTATCAGTACAATTATCTGCAACTAACCAAATATCTATAAAATCTTGATTGTATGTCTGCTCTTTAATTGAATTTATAAGATTGCCTATTACAGCTTCCTCATTACGAGCAGAAATCAATACAGCATAATGCTTATCCATAGGAGCATCTGGAAATTCAATTGGTTTTGCAACAAGCGAAGCTACAGCGCATACAGCTTGATACAGCACATTCGCTACGCCAATTAGTATAACGAGTACGTCAAAAACAGATAATAATATCATTTCTTCCAGTTGCTCCGTGGATTGTTATGTGTAATATTTTTAACACTATCGCAAAAAGTAGATTTTTTAGCATGAGAACCGCTTATTTTACGAGAAGAATTTACTCCTGAACTATCTACAGGCGATTCGGTTTCTTCCATGTTGTCAATAGATGCATCGCCATTACTTTCATTATCACTTTCGCAACTACTCTCGTTATTATCTTCTCTACTATTTGAATCATTATTATTGTCACCAGCTACATCATCGTTATTGCTTACTTTATTGCTTACACAATTATTTACTTCATCATTAATTGTATTGCTAACTCTATTAAGCATTTCTCGAGATATTACCATCGTAGATAATTCAACATCGTTAGAATCAACACTTTCATTAGAGTTTAGAAGATTTGAAGAATTTGAATTTATATCATCTACAGATACAGAATTTTCTTCACTATTACCAGCACTACCAGAATTACCAGCACTACCAGAATTACCAGCATTACCAGAATTACCAGCGTTATTATACGTTATCGAATCATTACTAGAATCGTAAGCTTGCTTATACCAATAAAGCAAATCGTCATTCATAGTCACACGAGAAGTAGATCCTTTAAGCACGCGAGATACACTATCTCGAACAGGTTTAACTATGTTGTTTCCAATAGCTTCAGCACCTGTAACAACGATCGTTTTACGATCAGGCTTAGGATCTTGCATCAAAGGAGAATCAATAATCTCATATCTTTTCGTATAAACTTTGAAAATCGACTGAAGACTTGCACTAATAGGTAAAGCTAAGAAAGCTCCTAACGCGCCAAAAATTGCACCAAAAACTAAAACGGAAAGAAAAGCTATTGCAGGATTCAAATCCATAGTTTTTTCTGAAATTTTAGGAGAAATTACCATATTTTCAATCTGCTGATAGATTGTTACAAAAACTAAAGTAGCTAAAGCAGTACCAAATCCATTCGAACTCCAAGCGAATATAATTGGCAAAGCTCCACCTAAATACGTACCTATAGTTGGAACAAATTGTGAAACAATTCCACAGAATAACGAAAGCGGCAACCAATACGGAACTTTCATACAGATAAGAAATATTGCAGTTCCAACAGCATTTATTAGCGCAAGTATAATTCTTGAAAAAAGAAAACTCGAAATCTGTTCTTGAACAATCGACCAAATAAACACAAAACGACGCTGAGATTTAGGATTCAACCAGCAGCACAAACTACGGCGCATCTTAGGACCTGCAGCAGAAATATAATATGTGACCATAACTATAGTGAGTAAATCAAGCAAACTTGTAAACAAGCCCCAAGTAGTGTTAAGAGCAAAACCACCGAAATCAACAACCCATGAAGTTTGTATATTTTTCAATACTTCTACTATTAGTTGCTCAATATTAGGAAGTCTTACATGTGTTACATTTAATACTACTTTCGCAACTTGCTCATAAAGCTTAGGAAAACCACTAACCATAGAAATAGCCTGCTGCACAAACAAATTCCCAAAAAGACCTAAAAGTAAGCCAGCAGATACTATTAAACTGAATAATGTAACGCCTGCAGCAGCACCGCGTTTCCAACCATGTTTTACCAATTTAATTACTAGCGGTTCCATAGCTAGTGCAATGAACATTGAAACTACAACATCGAACACAACAAACGATACATTTGCCCACGCAAACCATATAAAAATAGCTATAAACGCAAATATTACAACATATAAAAGCGCACGAGATAGCCAATCAGGAGGTCTTCTATCATCGCCTTTTACAGGAAACAGCGATGCTAAATCTAGTTTCTCACTACTAGCGTTTTGATCGCCACAATGATTTAGACGATTATCCAAATAAGATTTGCGATTACTCATAGGCTCTATTGTAATGGAATACACTATTTTGACCTAGCTAGACACGACCTAGCTAGACACGAATTATTAAAATACTTCTTAATATTTTTAATAAATGTGCTAAAAAACGAATTATAGTTTAATTTACAACGTATTCTTTGCTATTAGTTAGGCAGAGATTTAAGATTTTTCGCCCTGAATGAGATGAACCTCAGCATCTTTGATGGTGATTCATCGAATGAAGAAGAAAAATCGAAAAATCTCAGTGATTAACCGAAGATTAAAAGACTAAACATGCAAAGAGCTCTCGGAGTTTCTCTTAGAGCAATGTAAAAATCTTGCGATGAGAGAAACTCCGAGAGCTCAGCAACAACAAATAGAATGATTCTGTAAAATTCTACTTTTCTAGCACGCTTAAAATCAAAATTTATATAAAATCAGATGTGGAAGTAAAGCTCATACTCGAGAGGAGTTGGAGCTAAACGAGCCAAATCCATTTCACCATGCTTTAGATCAAGCCAAGTATCAATTAAATCACTTGTGAATACATCGCCTTGTTGCAAGAAGTCATGATCTTCTTCCAAAGCTTGCAAAGCTTCACCAAGCGAAGAAGGAACTTGTTTAATACCTTCATGTTCTTCAGGAGGTAACTCATACAAATCTTTGTCGATTGGAGCTGGTGGCTCAATATGATTCATAATTCCATCTAAACCTGCCATAAGCTGTGCTGAGAAGGCTAAGAATGGATTGCAAGAAGGATCTGGAGCACGGAATTCAATGCGCTTAGCTGAAGGAGCTGTACCAGCTAGTGGAATTCGGATTGCAGCAGAACGATTACGAGCTGAGTAAACCAAATTCACAGGAGCTTCGTATCCTGGAACCAAACGGTGATAAGAGTTCAATGAAGGGTTAGTAAACGCTAACACAGAAGAAGCGTGCTTAATTAAGCCTCCAATATACCAACGAGCAATATCTGAAAGTTGAGCATAACCTGTTTCAGAGTAGAAAAGCGGCTTACCATCTTTCCACAAAGACTGATGGCAGTGCATTCCAGTACCATTATCTCCTGCAATTGGTTTTGGCATAAAGGTTGCAGCTTTACCAGCTAATGCAGCAGTTTCATGAACAACATACTTATACTTCATCAAATCATCGCCAGCATGCACAAGCGTGTTATAACGATAGTTGATTTCTTGCTGCCCTGCACCGCCAACTTCGTGGTGAGATCTTTCAAGAATCAAGCCAACTTTTTGCAAATTGGCTACCATATCATCTCTCAAATCCTGATTGTGATCAATTGGTGGAACTGGGAAGTATCCGCGCTTGACGCGATTCTTAAATCCAATATTGTTACTTCCGTCATCTTCCGTATCAACTCCAGAATTCCAAGGAGCTTCGTTAGAATCAACTTCATAGAATGAGCATTGCATATCGTTAGCAAAACGCACTTTATCGAATATAAAGAATTCAGCTTCAGGTGCAAAACTTGCTGTATCTGCAATACCTGTTGATTTCAAATATGCTTCAGCTTTGAGAGCAACTTGACGAGGATCGCGCGAATATGGCTCATTCGTAACAGGATCAACAATCGAAAAAGCAACATTCAAAGTCTTATGCTTACGGAAAGGATCAATATAAGCAGTATCAACATCTGGGACTAAGTTCATATCAGATTCGTTAATAGCTTGGAATCCTTGCATTGAAGATCCATCAAAAGGCATACCGTCTGTGAAAGCTCCATGCAAGAATTCGCTAGCTGGAACAGTGAAATGCTGCTGTACGCCAATCAAATCAGTAAATCGCACGGATACGTATTCAATGCCTTCTTTTTTAATCAAAGCCTCGGCATCTTCTTTAGTTTGCAAAGTGGTCATGCCACAATCCTTTCATAAAATAGTCATTAAATAGTTTAGATGCCTGTACTATATTTTTGATTTCAACAACTCTACTATCACGTTACTTTTTTGTTTCATATTCCTGAAAATTTATTTTTATGTAATTTTTTATGTAATTTTTTACGCAATTTTTATTCTTATTTTTTTAACTTTACGTAACTTTGGTTTTATTACATGCATTTACATATAGGAATTATTAACAAACTATTTTATTTACTTAAGAAAATTATCTTTACAATCTTCTGACGCAACATCTGCAACAACAGGAACTATCATTGGCTTCCTACGCAAAGCGCGCGCAATCCAACCTCCAAGAACTCGTCTCATAATTTGTTGCAACTTATAAGTATCGCGCTCTCCATGAATCATAGCATCTTCTAATTGTTGAACTATTTGATGACGAATCTTTTCAAAATCAGACTCATCCTCAGCCATAGCATTAACAAAAATCTTTGGCCCGCTTACAACATCACTTTTGTTAGTATCTACTACAACAAAACTAGAAACAAAGCCTTCTGTACCAAGAATCCTACGCTTTTCAAGCTCTTCGTCTGTAAGCTCACCTACAGAATCGCCGTCAACATAAACATAACCGCATGGAACTGAACCAACTACAGCAGCGTTTCCATGATATAAATCAACCACGTCACCGTCTTCAGCTAGAACAACATTTTGCGGATCAACACCAGTTTTAACAGCAATCAAACCATTTGCAACTAAATGTCTATGTTCTCCGTGAATTGGCATAGCACACTTCGGTTTAACAATGTTATACAAATAAAGCAACTCACCTTCATTACAATGACCAGAAACATGAATTGCAGCATTATCTTTGTTAATAACACGAGCGCCCATCTGCACAAGTTTGTTAATAACCTTATAAACTTCATGCTCATTACCAGGTATAAGCGAACTTGCAAGAATTACAGTATCAAATTCATTAACTGTAATATCTCTATGGCTTCCGTCTGCAATTCGCCCAAGAGCAGCCATAGGCTCACCTTGAGAGCCTGTACACATGTAAACAAGCTTATCGTCTTGAATATCTTTAGCCTGTTTCAAATCAACAACAGTATTTTCCGGAATATGCAAATAGCCTAAATCTGCTGCAATAGACATATTACGAACCATAGAACGGCCAACAAAAACAACTTTTCTGCCGAATTTATGTGCAGCATCAACTACTTGTTGCACTCTATGAACATGGCTTGAGAAGCTTGCAACAATAATTTTTCGAGTAGCTTCAGAAAAAGCACGATCCAAAGCTGGTCCAATAGTAGTTTCAGGTTTAACAAATCCTGGAACTTCAGCATTCGTAGAATCAGCCATAAGCAAGTCAATACCTTGCTCACCTAAACGTCCAAACTCAACTAAATCAGTAATACGGTGATCTAGTGGGAGCTGATCCAGCTTAATATCACCAGTATCAATAATCGTACCGGCAGGAGTTTTAACACATACAGCAAGAGCATCTGGTATAGAATGCGTTACAGTAATAAATTCCAAATTAAAAGGTCCAATTTTAATTTTTTCTCGACCTTCAACTTGAATCATCTTAGGTTCTATTTTATGTTCATTGCATTTAGCTTCAACAAAAGCTAGAGTCAGCTTTGAACCAATCAATGTGATATCTGGACGCATTTTAAGCAAATATGGCACACCACCAATATGATCTTCATGACCATGCGTTAATACCAATGCTTCTACTTTATCTAAGCGATTTTGAATATAGTGAAAATCAGGTAGGATTAAATCAACACCAGGCTGCTCTTCTTCAGGGAACAAAACACCACAATCTATTAGCAGAATATGGCCGTTATACTCTATAACGTTCATATTGCGACCAATTTCACCGAGTCCTCCTAATGGAACAATTCGCATAGAACCTTTACGATATTTTGGCGGAGCAATTAAAGAGCCTTCACGCTGATCGTTTACAACAGGAGGAAGAATATTAGCTCGAGATGTTTTACTTTGCATACGCAATTTATTTTTATTGGATTTAGCACTTTCACTTTGCATAGATTTTTTATCTTTTTTCACTAACTTACTCGCATTTTTCTTATTTTTTGTCTTATTGCTTTCTTTCACAATTTGCGATTCAAGCTCAGCAACTGCTTTATTAGCTAATTCATCAACTTTAGCCTTACCAGTCGCAAATAAATCATTTACAGATGATTGCTCATCTGAAAGCATATAAGATTTCAATTGATTTTCTCACTTATCACTAAATGAAAATCCACATTATTTCTAGCTATCCAAAAGCAAATCGCCAAAACAAGTTTCCAACTCATAACATTTTAACAACAAATCATGGCTTAAATTTTTGCATCATAACACTCACACACGCAATATTTACTAGAAATAAATAACTATTTTATAAAAAGTAAATAATTCTAAACGAGCGCTTCGTTAATGGATCAGCTCTATAAAACGTTATAAATTCCGGATTAACAAAAATATTGTATTAAGAACAAAACTAATGGCGATTTTTGAACCAGATTTCAACTCCAATACCAATAGCAACTATAACAATAGCGAAAATAAAAATACCAATAACTGCAGCTCCAGTTGTAACTAATGAAGACTGACCAGTTGAAAAGTTCGCTGCCGACAAAACCTGATCCACTAAATTATTATGCTCAAACATAATATACCCCCTGTTTATAAAACAGTATCAAATCCATTAAATCACACACATATGCTCACAATTAACAAATCTATATTTTGCGTGTGAACATATTCAAGCATGAATCTACACTTACATCTAATTATAAGCACAAATCAAATTTTGTTGCCCCAGATATTACAATGATTCCACAAAATTATTATTTTTGTTTTCTTCGCTTAAGAATTATCACAATAAACCATCCAAGAACAGCAAACGGAATAGCTACAAGAGTTGCAATCCAAGGAACAGACATTCCAACGTGTATATTCCAAGTATCAATAACCCAGCCAGCAACCATAGAACCGAGCGATGAACCGACAGCAGAAGCCGTAGGAAGCCATGAAAGACCTTCTGTAAGAGAATATTCTGGAATCGTTGCTTTAACAATCAAATTTGCTGTGGCAAAAATTGGAGATACGCATAATCCTGAAAGAACTTCAAAAATACTCAACACTAGCAAACGATCTAAATTGATACACATAAGAATGTATCCGAGAGTAAGCAAAGTTAGGAACACTATTAAATGAGACCAATTCGATCCGCGGAATTTATGAGATCCAAAAATCATCGCACCTACAAGCGAGCCACAAGCGAATAACGCAAGCTGCAAACCGATATGATCTTCTAAACCTTGAGATTTCAATGCTGCTGTAACAGAAAGATCGAAAGCACTAAAGCTCATGTTAAAAATCAAGAACATAACAAGTAACGGTATAATTCCTCTATAAAGCAATACGTTCTTAGTTTTTCTATTAGATTTAGAAGTATGTAATTGTTTTAAGCTCAATTTATCTATTAAACTGTTATTTTTACTATTAGCGTTCGCACTAGAATTGTCAATGGACGCAGCATTTCGAACATTATCAGAATCTGCATAAACATCTTTAACAGCTTCTCTTACATCTTCATCATATGAAGAAGCAGATTCTATTTGCACAACTTCCATAACAGTAGGCTGAGTATTACGCAAAGAAAAGAACCAAGAACCGCCGATTCCACTAGCTAGAACTGGAATAAATAATTGAGATACAGGATGTACAGAAGTAGCTAACCACGCAGAAAGAATAGGTCCAAAAATAAAAACTATTTCATCAATTCCTGATTCAAGTGCATATGCAACATTAAGTAAAGAATCATCCTTTTCTGAGCGCAATGTATATGCCCATCGAGTACGAACAAGAGCACCAAACGCGAATTGCGTAACACCCATAACAATTGCGAGCGCAAATAATAGAGTTAAAGGCACATGGAATAGAACTGCAACAGCAAATCCTAACATAGCAATGATTTGTACAGAAAGTGCTATTGTTCCAATCTTCTTTTGACCAAATCTATCAAAAAGTTTTGCATAAAGCGGTGTTACTGCAGCTTGAGCTAACACATATGATGCTGCCATAGCTCCAGCAACAGTCCAATTTTTATAAAGATTGTTTATAGCTAGAACTATTCCTAAACCCATCATTGACATCGGCAATCTCGCAAGAGCGCCAGATATACAGAACGACTTAACACCTTTATGCGCAAAAAGGCGCGCGTATTGTGTAGCCGCTGTAGGCTTCTTTTGCAATGATGACGACATACATTAAACTCCCAATATCAACTAAAATTGTTTTATGTTTTCAAATTAAATAATCAAGTAATTAAGTAATTAAATAATCGAATACACTTTATTATTTTTATATTTTTATATTTTTATATTTTTATATAACTTGTTTTATTTTCTTTTTCTTTAAGCGCGAGTATTAGAACGAGCTCTAGAACGAGAAGATTTAATTCTTGGTTCACCAGAATAAATAAACAAATCACTCACTAAATTTTTAACTCGTTCAGCATCTTTTGGATGATTTTGATGCATCCATTGTGCATCTCTTTTTAAGCCATGATAATCATAAAAACTCACATCACAAGCAGTATCTGTATGCAAATAATAACGGTTCACTCCGCGATGACGCAAGTGTTGCATAGTTCTAGACCACAATCCACCGCCTACTCCATGCCCACGAGCTGCAGGAGATACTAAAAAGAGTTCTAATTCAGCTTGAGTTAAATCATTTATGTGAGATTTTGCCTCTAGTTTAGTTTCAATAGAACGCATGCTTTTAGCGCTATCTAAAGCGTCAACATAATGAATATCATTTGAAGTGCCCATCAATAATTCCTGCTTATGCAACATTTTTGCAACTTCAGGAAATATTAAATCATCGCCAAATACGCGTGTTAGAAGCAATCCTAAGAATTTATCATTATCGCATGCAATAACGCTATGTGTACAAGGCGCTAAATAGTGCAATACGAATCTTTTTGAAAGTTCTTTAGATGCATCAGATCCAACAGAATCAGAAATCCCCCATGTACGTTCATACTCATCAACTACAGCATCGAGATCACCCAGATTCATTGGGCGAAATTCAACAGCCATTTTACATCCTCAACTTTTTCTTAATACGTTTCTTGGCAGAACGCTATTCGTATATTATTACACAGTTATTATTCATGAATATTACTTCTATTATGCATAAATTTTCTATTATAGAACAGGCTTCACAAGCAAATTTTATACATATTTACATATTATTCATACATTTTGCATGATTGAACCATACTCACTCACACAAATATCATTTACTTCTCAGAGTATCAAATACCCACTATGTATGCATATTTTAAAGATTTTTAAATTATTCTTTAAGATAATTCAGACCGAATCTGTTGCTCAGTTTTTAATAGAGCGTGAATTTCGCGAGATTCTTCATTCTCCTCACTTACATAATATAGAGTTGCGTCAATTTCATCGAGTTTTGCGGAAGTCAAAGCAGAAAGCATAAGACGATACCAATCTAATTGCACTAATTTTCTTTCTATTTCTTTTTTAACAGTAGGTTTTTTACCAGTCTTCCAATCAACTACAGTAAAACGTTTAGAAGTATCTTTAGGATTTAATCCGCCTAAGAAAACTGCATCCAAAATGCCATTTAATACACGAGGATTATTCCCATTTGATTCCAAAGCATAAGAAATAGGCAATTCTGCAGCCAAAGAAACTCTTTTAGCCCAACGAGATTTAACTAATCGAGTCTTCCAAATGTTCAATAAATCTTCTCTGTCGTCTAGTTTTAAGGAGCTAATATCGCAATTGACTAAATTAGTATTATTTTCATTGTTTAATGCAATATTTTTATTTGCTAACGAATTTGCTAACGAATTTGCTAACGAATTTGCTAACGAATTTGCTAAAGCTTGCTGAGAATCAGTTAAATTATTGCGCTCAGCTAAAGCACAAACTTTTGATTCAGAGACCAAGTGTGCAAATATTGAAAGTTGCACATCAATACGAGAAATCATACTATTTGAAAAATCATCATAAGAATCTAAAATCGCACTTGAGTTATAAGTAGATGAGTCAAACTCAGAAGAACTAGAAAAGTCATAAGACTTAGAAGACTCATCAGACACAGAAGACTCATTTTTTGCGAAATTACTCATCTCTAAATTGCCAGCATTTACAAAGCTTTCAGCCCATTCATGGAATTTCGTTCCCATATCTGAATTTATAGTAGAAACTGATGGAATAGGACGTATATACGCGAGCATACGCCTGTCAATATCTCTAGAATTACTTTTATTAGAAGAATTAGAAATTTTCGCACTACGTTGCAATGTAGTAATACTTAATGCTTTAGAATTATTTTTTTCAGAATCTTCAGCTTTTTGACGTACATATTCCGCAAGATCTTTATTAGAATTATAATTTTTTAATCCAAAATCTGAATCACTAATAAACATCTTTACTCTATTCGTAAGAGAAAGATTTTCTAGATTACAAGAATTAGAGCAAGAAGAATCAGAACTAGAATTCAAGTCAGAACTAGAGCACAAACTAGAATCACTAGACGAATCACTAGAAGAATCACTAGACGAATCATCTATATTACTTTTCATCAAACGAACAGACTCATTTAAAGTATCTTCTAAATCTTTGCTCAAAGTAATAGGCCATGGCAACACAATATTTCCAATAGATGCAGGCTGATTTGTACGCTCTTGCAAAACGTCAGCCAATTTAGAAGCATATTCACCAACAGCAATTCCAAAATTAGAACATGATTCATCGCATACTTCATCTTCTACATCAGCAGACTTCACATCATCTGACTGCATATCATCAGACTTAACATCAGCAGACTTATTCAAAATAATCTTTTTATATTCACTAGTTTTATCATTAAAAGTATCAGATTTTAAATTCTCACAATCAGATTCCATATTATAAAGAGAATTTAAAGCTTCTTTCATAAAAACAGAAAGTTTCATATCAGACTTTGCGTCATCGCTAGCCATTTGTGTTGTTCGAGCACAAGTTAGCATAGTAGCAAATTGAGCACGAGTCATAGCAACATAAAGCAAATGCCTTTCTTCCATATGAAGTTGATTGCCACGTTCTTCAGATTGAGTCAAAATATCGCAATTATTTCTATATATTTCTTTAGTATCATCAGACAAAAACTGATCAAGATCTACTCCGCTTTCAATAGCATCACTTTCATATACATACTTAGCTAAAGAACGCAAAGCAACACGGCGATTAGTTTTAATCTCATCATAAATTTTTTCTACGCTATCATATTTTTTCAATGACTCAAGAGGATGCATACCAGAACTCAGACTAGCATCGTGAGGAAAATGCGGTAAATTACCTGAATCAACTCGCAAAGGCACAGGAACAGACGATGCATATTCGATCGGAACATGCGCAGAAGACGCCAGCAAAGAAGAATCAAATATTAAATCAGCTCCACTGTTTTTAAGATTATCTATATATTCAACATCATCATCACTATCTAAAGCAAAACTAAGATTATCACCTTGACTACTAGGGAATTTTTTAGCATTAAGACCCACAACAGCAACTGCAGGCCATTGCAAACCTTTAGATTGATGAACTGTCATCATCACTACTTGAGCATTATCATCTTCTATAGAATCTGCAGAATCAAAATCATCACTTGATTCAATCCAAGACATAAGACCCTTTAAAGAAGGTTTTTGCCACTCACCCATCTCTTGAATATAAGTATCTGTAATAGAATTCAAAGAATCTAGTGTGGAATGCATAGCATGCAATACGTTTTCACGGTTTATACAATCGTCTTTTATACATGATGCAACAGCTGAATCAATATCCACATTCAACGCTTCAACTGCAACACGCATAACATCATTCAAAGAATTATTACAAGCACGAGTAACAGTTTGCAACATATCGCTTACTCGCCTAACAACAGCATAACCATGTTTACTTAATTTATTGTATAATTCACAAACAGTATTATTTGAATTATTTGAATCATTTGAATCACTTGAATCACTTGACTTTTTGCTACTGTTATTATATTTTATTCCACTCTTGTTTTTATATTTAAAAGGATTTTCTGGAATATTTTGCATAAATATATCTGCTAAAAATACTCCATTATCAATGCTATTTTGTGAGGAAGTATTAGATGAATTAGCACGCTGATTTTTCACAGCTTTAATCATTTCAGCTCCGCTAAGACCGTAAGGAAGCAATCCAGCTTGCACGTAAATATCGTATTTGTATTTAATATTTGCGTCATTCGCAATATTTGCAAGAGTTTTCAAATCTTTTGCAGACAATGAAAATCTTGGAGTTGCGAGCAATCGCATAAGAGAGGAAGAGCAACTGTGATCATTTACAACATTCAATAAAGCAAGAACGTCTTTTACACAAGGATCTTCTTTTGCTGACGAACAACCAACTACACTAACTTTTAAGCCAGCAGATCGTAAAGCATCTGCATACAAAGGCATAGACAACTTACTTCTAAATAATATTGCTACTCTAGGCTTTAATGGATTGCGATTTTCATCTGCAGGAAATGGCGTTAAAGTAGGATCCGAAAATAGTTTTGCAAACCTAACTACAGCTTCAATTTCTTGATATTTAGTTGGCATTACTACAGCTGCTACTGTTCCTAAAGTAGCATTATCCATAGGTTTCAAAACTTCTACATCAACTTCACGATGTTCAACACTACTTTTATTTTGTAGTTCAGAATCACGCATAGGTTTCGTCAAATCATTAGCTAGTTTAAGAATAAGATGAGCATTTCTACGAGTAGTAGTTAAAGAACACTCAGATAAATTACTTTCTAAATCATTAACAGGATTTAAAGTATTAGCATCAGAGCTTAAATTTTTATCAATTTTAGATTTGAAAGAATTCTTAAAAGCAATAAAAGCGCCAGAACTAGCTCCACGAAAACCATAGATAGCTTGGAACGGATCTCCAACTGCAGTAATATAAGTTTCATTTTTATTTACAATACCATCTTTGCAAATATCAGTATTATTATTAAACAGCCTATTTATTAGCATCGATTGAGTAGTAGAAGTATCTTGATATTCATCTAACAAAACTTGCTTATATTGTTCTCTGTATTGGATTGCAATAGAAGGAAAATGCGTGACTAAACGATACGCTGCAATAGTAAAATCACTGAATTGTGCCATATTTGCCTTATGTTTAGCTTTATCGAAATCTAAAACTAAATCAAGTAAAATATTGCGCTTTTTTGCAGCACTAATAAGATTCATGCATTCTTCAACGCATGCATTTTCCCAATATTTTTCAAATTTATTACATGCTTTCTTAAAAAGCTCATTTTTTTCTTCAACTGACTTACTTTTAGCTTTACTATATTTAGGAATAGCAATATCACTACTAGAATTTTCTTCCAAAGTTTTATTTTCAACAATTTTATTCATAAACTGAAGAAAATCATTATTCCAAGCACGAATTTTATCAACAGCTTGAACAACGCTATCGCAAACATTACCTTGAGAATCGACACCAATCATTGAACAAGCAATATTTGAATAAAGACTTAAAACATCTTTACATAAAGAATTGAAGTTATATAACGAAATAACACTATCAGAAGAATACAAATCCAAGCTTGCACTATTTTTATCTAAATAATCTCCAACAACAGACTTAATCAACTCATAAGCGCCAGCATTACTTAAAGGCATAACATTTTGACTAAAACCAATAAGTATTCCATATTTACGCACAATTGATTGGAAGAACGAATCATAAGTCATAACTTCTGGCTTTAAGAATGAATTTGACGAAGATTTACTTACAGCTGCAGAAACTCGAGATAACAACTCAGAGGCAGCTTTGTTAGTAAAAGTAAGACCAAGAATTGATTCGGGAGCAACACCTTGATTTATCAATGCAATTACTCGTTGAGTCATTGTGAAAGTTTTACCACTACCAGCTCCAGCAACAACAAGAATATTTGAGTCTGAAGGTGAATTTATAACACGCGATTGTTCGTCACTAAACACGATTTTTTCGCTTTTAACTTGCACATTTTCTTGCAATTTTTCGTTTAATACTTGTTCGCTCATCATATTCACCGTCTACTTAACATCATCACTAACAGAGTTGAGTTCACTATTTAACTTTTTTGCTTCTTCTATTGCACTTCTAACTTCATATACAGTGTCACTTTTACCAGAGCAAGAAGGACAAGTTGTTCCACACTTGCAATTAGCAATATGCTCTTTTTCAGGTTCGCGCTCAAATGATTCTACTAAGCATGCACTAGCAGCAAAAAATACTCTAGAAATCATCATAAGAGACCATTGAGCTTGAGATCCAAGATTTATAAAATCTTGCCAATCAGATTCATCAACATCTATAGGCTTCAAATCCACATATAAATCAGGTAAACAGTAAAGCCTATCAGCACTAGAGTACCCAGAACGCTTATCTATTTTATTTGTATTTAACTTATCTCCAGCAAATAACGCAGGCTGAGACATATTTTCAGCCATATTTCTGCTTTCAGCAGGATAATTTTTATTAACTACATGGAAAAGCATGCTGCCAGAAATATTACGTTTACGAGCCAAACTCAACACGTTTAACATTTCTTTATCTATAGGAGAATCTTTAGTTTTAGAATGATTATGATTTGATTGCAAAAATTCTTCTACTTCTTTCTCGTCAAAATACTCAAGCAAAGTTGCACGCGCAAATTCACAATCTGAACTAAAGAAATGCAAAGCCAATTGATAACAAACTAATTGCAAATCAGAAAAAACTTCTTTTTCTGATGGAACAATACCAGTTTTATAATCAATCAATCTTATTGACTCACTAGTTATTTGAGATTCAATATTTTCAGAGCTATTTTCAGAGCTATTTTCCGCACTATTACTGAGATTAGCTCTCGAACCAGTAAGAGCAGCAGAGTCAGACGCAGCAGAGTCAGACGCAGAGTCATTGTCATTTGCGCAAGATCTAACTTCCATTCGATCCATTCGCCCAGAAAGTCGAACTAAAATATCTTCATTATTTTTCGTAGGCCATCCACCTACAAGGAATCCCATAATAGAACGAAGACTATTTAGTTTTTTAGACTCTTCAGGAGTCAAATTTGAACACAAATTCCCATTGCTATCAATACTTTTTCTAGGATTAAAATCAACACCCAAAGTCTTGTAATAAATTCGAGCTATATCTTCAAATCCAAAAGTAGCACGCAATTGACATTCATTATAAGAACGTTTTAAAGTACCAAAATAACCTAAAGCATAATGCCCTTTAGACTTTTTATCAACAGAGTTGTCATATCCAATAACTCTACCTAAATCGTCTTTTAAAATATTTCTAGCACTATATGAGCCACTAGCAGATTCAACAAAATAATTTGCAATATCGTAAAGAGCTTTATCAACTTTTCTTTTATTAGTTAAATACATATAGCGACTGCGCACATTTTCATCAACAGAAGAAGTCTTTTCAATCTCTTCATAATACTTACGCATAGTATTAGCAATATGTTTTACTGCATTAACGTAATCTTCTTCACTTTTTTCATCATATCTTCCAATAAATTGTGGATAATTCTCACGTAAATAACGCGTATCTAATAAAGCTTCATTACTTGCCCAACAAGCTGTGTTGTGTATTAAAGTACCAAAACTCGCGCTTGTACTAGATTTTTGTGGGCCGCTGAATTCATTTTCAAGCATAGCGCACACAGGACAATTCCATAAAGCATCAACTTTAGAAGGAGAAAGACTAATAATTCGTTTAGCGCAATATACATTTTTAGCTAACTTAGAATCATCACTTAAGTTCTCAGTTAAATCCTCAGATGACGAATCTAAAGATAACGAATTCAAAGACAACTCCTCAGATAACTCAGGCACATCAGAAGAATCAGACGCAGAATCAGACGAAGAATCAGACGCATCAGAATGTTTATTAACAAAATCCCAAGTTTCAAAATCTGCAGCTTTAACTCCATGATCTTTCAATAATTTCAAAGCGCAAAGCGCATCATCAATCTTCTTCTTATCACAATCTTTAATAGCACACATCAACTGAGCTCGAGCAACGCATACTAAAGATCTAGCATCTGTATCAATAGACGCTAATTTATGATCAATCGGCGTATATAAAGCTGAACCATCATCATCACTCAAGAATTGAGAAGGCATATACCTGAACAAAAAATCAGATGGAACTAAATCATCATTACGAACTGCACTAATATACAATTGACTTTTTGCACGCGTTACTGCAACAAAGAAACTTCTCTGCTCACTTGTATAAACAGAAGTTTTAGAGTTTACAGATATACCAAAACTACTTTTCATATCAATAGAAAGCGGACGATTTAGCATTTTAGCAATTCGCTTATTTATAGTCATATCAACTAAAGATTCAGCGCCAAACATCGTATTACGAGCTTCAACATTCGGCCAAACATTTTGTTGAACTTGAGGAATCCATACTAATTTCCAACGCTTTCCAGCAGAACCAGCAGGAGTTGCGAGAGTTACAGCATCTAGCAAAGGAGCGACTCGAGCAAGAGAATCTGCCTGAATTTCTAAACCTCTAACTTGTTCAATGAACCTGTTAATAGCACCAGTAAGATTTCCAGTTATAGGCTTGTATTCAATAGCAGAAGACATGTTTTGTTCTGTCATATTAAACTCTTTTGCATACGAGAATAATCTCATAGCTGCATCCAAACGACTGTTCGCAATACGACCAGAATCATTATTTTGTAAAGAAATAATCTGCCATTTTTCAGCAACTGAACAAATATTCCATGCTTGCGAAAGCACATATTTTGGCTCCACTAAAGTAGGATTACATTTCATACTATTTGCCAAATTATAAATTAACTTACATGCATAACTAAGAGCCATATTGTGACTACTAGAAGGACTCATATTATGCAATAAAGTTAATAACGAAATCTTAGTAATTTTTCGCTTAGCTTTATTGTTAATGCAATACTCATCATTTAACGATTCGCATTCATCTTCATCGCTATTGATATTGCTATCATCTTTGATGCAAGAATTATTATCTAAAGAATCCGAATCATATAAGCTTTCGCATAATTCACATAAAATAAGCAAGTAACATAAATCTACACACTCAACAATATTTGAAGAATTATTTACATCTTTGGTTTTAGCATCATCTTTCGTATTAGACGAGTTCTGAGCAGAATTTTCAGAATTTTCAGCAGATTTTGCAGAATTTTGATCTACTTTTTCGAAAGAATTTTGATCTATATTTTGATTTGAATTTTCATCTGCATCCTGATTTGTTTCATCAATAATTCGATCATCAACAACATAATTTTCAGTATCTTCACTAGAATTACTGCACATTTTATCTTTTAGCAAATTAAATTCATCAAATATTTTTCGCAAAGGAGAAGAATCATAATCTGAATTTTTCTCTGAACTCAAAGACATCATTGAGTTAAGAGATGCCATAGATCTCATGACATTTTCTACGCTAGACATATTTGCAGGAATAGCATTATTTGAAGAATACGAAGAAATTCCTACATCATAAATATTACTATTTGCATTTTCACTATATGCACTGTTATTCTTATGCTTCGTTCTCAAAGTGGATTTAGAAGAATCTTCACAATATTCGTTTTGAACTAAAGGACTATTTACAAAATCAATAATTCTGCAACGAACATATGACGCTAGTTCATGCAACGTAAGAGTACCAACAGATATTTCACGAGAGATATCGTCTAATCCACGAAGACTTAACTGAGCTAACTCAATCATCGCAAATAAACCTTGCACAAAAGGCTCATCCGATAACGTTCTTTTAACAGACGAATATCGCACAGGAACGCCATCACGCAATAATCTTTCGCCAAAAAGCCTAACTGTATCGTTATCATGCGCGATTAACGCAATGTCACTCCACTTACAATTAGAATCCAAATGAGCACGTTTAATTTGCCAAACAATCATATCTAATTCTTCGCGCGGAGAATGATATATAGAGCCATAAGCATAAGAAGAAGACTTGGAAAGATTATTTGTGCTATCTACGCTATTGTCTTGCGCACGTAGTTTCCAAAGTCGCTTAGACAGTGGCATATCTGTAAACATAAGCGATGAAATAGAAGAATCAATATTGCGAGATAAAGATTCCAAATCTATAGGATTAGAGCGTATTTGCTTAGAAACAAAAGTTGAATTATCTACAATATTTTCAGATGATTCACTTGAATTATTGAACGCAGAAGACGCAGCAGATTCAGTAGACTCCGCAGATTCAGCAGACTCAGAAGACTTAGAAGACTGAGCTGACGAATTTGCAAAAGAGCTAGAACAATCTTCACTAATAATATCTTCACTAATAATATCTTCACTAATAATATCTTCAATAGAAATAGATTTAGCTCTCAAAGAACCATTACGAGCAGCTTCAACTACATAATCAGGATACGCTCCTCTAAATGATTGAACGGATTCATCAGGATTTGCAGTTAAAACCATACGAACGCCAACACTAGATAAAGTTTCAAGAAAATTGAATCCGCCTAAAGTAACATCTTGAAAATCATCAACAACAACCATAGAAGGAATATGTGCATAACCTGATTTTATTTCAGTTAATTTTTTTACAGCTTTAGATGCTTCAACCATTAAGGTAGATGCATCATAACGCGCAGAATTTCCATATTCTTTACGCAACATATTTCTATAAGACGAACGCAATGCAAATCCAAGTTTCCATTGAACACTTAAACGTTCAACAAAGTCACGCGTGTTAAGAGCCGAATAATCACCATTAGTTAATTCTTCTAAAACACGCGATTCATCTTCTTCGCTAATTATTAACAATTCATCTAAGCGCGCAATAATATCTCTCAATTCGTGGATAAAAGCAGAACTGATAAACGTTTTATTCTTGTTATTATTACGCTCATTTAAGCTATATGAATTACTTGAATTATCGTTAGAAATATCATAATTCAATACAACTGTGTTCCATTGAGAATTATTAAAATATGTCTCAAATAATTTGCAAGTGTCACAACTGCCACTTTCACCTCTAAGAACATGCAATATATGTTCATAGACAACGCTTCTTAACAAAGAATCTTGTTCTGCTCCGTTAATAAGACGCGGAGAGGATTTATGATTTAATAAAGAAAAATCAGAAACAATTCGAAAAGCCAAAGCTGGCAAAGTCCCAACAGGTCTAGATTGGAATGATGCACCTAATTTATTGATGATTTCACTAGAATATTGGTCAGCAGATATGCGATTTTGCACGCTCATGTAAACAGGACCATATGGATTGTTTCTGCTACTAGAAGACTTTAGCGAAGAAATTGAATTAGAATAATGCAACATCGCTTTAAAAGCAGCATCAATTGCAAAACGTGTTTTACCGCTATTTGGAGGTCCAAAAACAAGCAAAGTATTTGTAATAGAATCAGAAGAATTCGAACGATTAGATTCCAGTGGTACGCTAGAACACAACTTACCTTCAAACAATGCTTGTAATTGATTCATAGCTTACCCCACTGCATTTCGTTCAAATATAATTACAATCCACAATTATACGGTGAAATCACTCTAATAATAATCATTAAACTTTTTGCACAAAAAACATATGCTATTTTTGAATAATCCTATACAGATTAAAAAAAATTTTTATAGTTAAATAATTATTGGAGCTGACGAAAAATCTCGTAGCAAATAAAAATACACAAGAAAGCAACATAAGAGAATCATGATAAACGCTTAAGAAACATTAGAAACATGATAGAAAATAATCTAAGTTAAAGTAAAAAACTAAAAACAAAAGCATGCTAAAAGCTGAAAAATAGGCTATTTAGAAAAAGCGCTTAAAAAAAAAACTTAAAAATTAAAAAATAAAAAAGATAATAAAAAGATAATAAAAAGATAATAAAAAAAAACAAACTAAAAAAGAAAGATAAGTGAAAATGAATATTGATGAATATAAAAAAGACTACGAAACAGAGTCAAAAGTAGCATTGCAAACGTCAGAAACATTAGAAACAACAGACTCAATAAACGCAACAGAAAACTTAAACTCAACAGACTCAACAAACTCAACAGACTCAACAAACTCAACAGACTCAACAAACTCAACAGACTCAATAAACGCAACAATTAAAGCGCTTACAACTCGCGATTACATTATCCGCTCAAGCGTACGCGTAATAGCTATAGTCGCATCTATATACGGAATGGCTGCATCATGGCAAGGCTGGCTATCTCTTTCATACTTCACAAATCTTTCTAACCTCATGATTTGCTTAGCTCTTGCAGGCTCATTCATTTGGGATACTTACAGCATATCTAATTGCAAAAACGATATAACATGCAAAATAAACACAGAAATAAGAGCTGAAACTAAAACTTGGAAAGATACTAAAACTAATGCTTGGTACATTTTCAAATTTATGATGACAATTTCAATAGCAGTAACATTTACTCTTTACTTATGCTTCTTAGCTCCAACCAATAAATTAGGTTTTATAGGAGCATATATGAGCAATGGAGCAAGTAGCCTTTGCGTACATTTCATTACTCCACTTCTAGCAATATTAGACTTCATACTTTTCGACTACTTATTCCGCTCAAAACGTTATCATGTACTTTTTGCAACTATTCCACCACTCGCATACGTTGCTTTTTCTGTATTTTTAGGAAAAGTTGTTGGAGTAAGATGGGGTGAACACGCCATGATAGCTCCATATAACTTCTTGAATTATGGAGCTAAAGCAGGATGGTTTGGATTCGCTCCAGACACATTTAACGCCACAACTCTTGGCATAGGAGTCGCTTATTTATTGGTAATTTTCACTCTGATTTTTATTTGTCTTGGATTAGTTTTCTTAAGCGTTAAAGATTGTCGCGCTCGCAAAATGAAATAATAAAACGTCATAACACGCGGATATAGTCAAATAGAGGTTCGGGGTGCGCTTAGCGCTGAGATTATACCCGTTGAACCTGATCTAGGTAGTACTAGCGAAGGGAAAATCATGACAAAAACGTCGTGTTTTGACAATAACAAAAACAGTGAATTCTCTATTGAAGCTCGACAAAAGCAATTCATAGAAGATGTGAAATCATGCATTGAAGAAGTTAGAGCAAAGAATCCACTAACACATTGCGTAACTAATAATGTTGTTCAAGAAGTTACAGCTAATGTGCTTTTAGCAGCAGGAGCATCTCCTGCAATGGTAGTAGATCCTGACGAAGCAGAAGTGTTCCCTCAAATCGCGTCTGGCGTACTTGTAAATCTTGGAACATACCGTCCTGGAGATAGAGAATCTATGGAAGCAGCTATTCGCGGATCCGTAAAAGCACATACTCCATGGGTTTTTGATCCTGTTGCCGTTGGAGGATTAGGTCCACGCACACAATACGCTCGCGAAGCTGTAAAAAATCAGCCTGCAGTAATAAGAGGAAACGCGTCTGAAATATTAGGCTTAGCAGGTGAAGCAAGCGGCGGAAAAGGCGTAGATGCAGGCGATTCCGTAGATTCAGCAGTTTGTGCAGCAAAAAAGTTAGTTGCACTATATGGATCAATTGTGGCTATTTCTGGCGAAAAAGATGCAATTTACGGTCATGGTTGCTCAGCTCGAGTTGCCGGAGGCCATGAAATAATGACAAAAGTAGTTGGAACTGGATGCTCACTTGGTGCACTAGTAGCTGCATACGTTGGAGCTAATCGCGAGCGCCCATTTGCTGCTACAGTTGCAGCGCACGTACACGCAGCAGCAGCTGGAACTTGGGCATCGAAACGATCAACTTCTCCTGGAACTTTCCGCACACTATGGATGGATGCGCTTATGGATTTAAGCGCTGAAGAAATGCTGGAACTAACAGATATTGAATTCAATATTGACCCAGTCGACTGGTCACTTTACTTCATAACAGATCCTAATATGAGCGAACGCTCAGAAATTGACATCGCACTTGATTGTGTAGAAGGCGGATCTGGCGTAGTT
Source organism: uncultured Gardnerella sp. (assembly GCF_947280595.1). Lineage (NCBI taxonomy): Bacteria > Bacillati > Actinomycetota > Actinomycetes > Bifidobacteriales > Bifidobacteriaceae > Gardnerella > uncultured Gardnerella sp. The sequence continues at coordinate 23,634 of NZ_CAMYOS010000008.1, forward strand.
CAATTGCGAGATAAATACGCAGATAGTGAAACTTTTAATAATAAAGCTCGCCAATTACGTCAAAAGTTAATTGCTAACGGTCATGGAAATGTTCCTATCTTCGTTGACGATCGCGTAGAATGCGCTAAAACATTAGGCTTTAACTTGCATATTGGTCAAACTGACATGCCATATATTGAAGCTCGCAAAACAATTCCAGCAGAGTGGATGGTAGGTCTTTCTATTGAAAATACAGAGCAAGTAGATTCTGTATATAACGAGTGCCTAAAAGAGAATATCCCTCTTCCTGACGTTATTGGAATTGGTCCTGTATGGGCTACTTCTACTAAACCAGATGCAGGTCCTGCACTAACGAATGAAGGCTTGGAAAAAATAGCAAAACGCGCTAAAGAACTTGGAATTAAATCAGTTGGAATAGGCGGAATAAACGAAAAAACTGTTTTTCCTATAAAAGACTCTTCAGTAGATGGATTATGCGTAGTATCTGCTTTGATGCGCGCAGAAAATCCTAAAGAAGAAGCAAATAAATTACATGCAATTATTAAGAAAGATTGATAACAATGACTGAAAATACAAACACTGCTCTATCTCTTGAAACAGCACGTCATTCATCTCTTCCACCATTGAATGAGCCAATTGTACCTAGAGTATTAAGCATTGCTGGAACTGATCCAACAGGTGGAGCTGGAATTCAAGCTGATTTGAAATCTATTATGGCTTCACACGGTTATGGAATGTGTGTAACAACAAATCTAGTAGCTCAAAATACTTGCGGAGTTAGAAATGTGTATACTCCACCTACAGATTTTTTGAAAGCGCAATTAGAAGCAGTATTCGATGATGTTGATATTGACGCTGTAAAAATCGGAATGTTAGGAGATACATCTTACATTAACTTAGTTCAAGAATGGCTAAAAAATCATCCTGTTCCAGTTATTGTTTTAGATCCAGTTATGGTTGCAACTTCAGGAGACAGACTTCTAGAAAAATCAGCTGAAGATGCTATGCGAAAGTTTGCATCACAAGCAGATATAATCACTCCAAACATTCCAGAATTAGCAGTGTTATGCGATAAGCAACCTGCTACTAATTTTGAAGAAGCATGCGATCAAGCTAGTAAGTGGGCATCAGAAAACAACACAATTGTTATTGTTAAAGGCGGACACTTAACAGATGCTGACGCTGGAAACACTGTAGTATTCCCAGACGGAAATACAATACATGTTCCATGCCCTCGCATAAACACTACTACTACTCACGGTACTGGCTGCTCACTTTCTTCATCACTTGCAACTCGCATAGGATTAGCATTATTAGAAGGCAAAAAGTTAAGTGACTATAGCACAGTATCAAACGCATTAGCTTGGACTACTCATTGGTTGAATGAAGCTATTAGATGCGGAGAATATTTGCATGTTGGAAAAGGTCATGGACCTGTAAATCATGCTGCTAGAAATTATCGCTTGGAGCTAGATTCTTCTGCTACACCTTGGGAACACATGAGAAGTCATAATTTCGATGGGTGCAGCCCAGAAACACTTATTGCTCCTGCTCACAGCACTCCACGCAAGCCAGTTCTAGAACCTTGTGGACGATGGACACAAGCATTATGGAACGCGAGCGCAGATGTAGATCACAATATTATGAACATGCCTTTTATTAAGGCTTTGTGTGATGGAAGTCTAGATAAAGATTTGTTTGCGTTCTACATAAACCAAGACGCAGAATATTTGAAGCGCTATTCGCGTGCTTTAGCTGCAGTAGCATCTAAGTCAACTGACAATGAAGCCAGAGTACATTGGGCTTCAGGATCTGCTTTATGTATTGAAGCTGAATCTCAATTACACACTAATTGGCTTGGTGGAATGGATATAAAAATGGATCCATCTTGCTCACCTGTAACGCTATCTTATGTAAATCATTTGCTAGCAAGAACTTCTGCAGATGATTATGTTATAGGTGCAGCTTCAGTATTGCCTTGCTATTGGTTATATGCTGAAGTTGGTCGTGCTTTGATTTCTGGAAATACTCCTGATAATCCTTATCACGATTGGATTAACATGTACTCTTCTGACGAATTTGAGGAAGGCGTAAAATCTGCTATCGGATTCGTAGAGCGTGCATTTGAAGAAGCAGGACCAAAAGATCGCGTTCTAGCAGCTCAAGCATATATGACTTCATGCATATATGAATATAACTTCTTTAATCAAGCTCATCGAGCATTAAGGTGATTTACTAATAAAATAGCAAACAGCTAAAATGGAAGTTAAAAATGAGTGCTATAGCACAAAATGATTAGCTAAAATAATGAGCTAAAAAAAAATAAAATAACTAAAAACAGATAACTAAAAAATATTGTGGTGCAAACTTTAGGTCTCTAGAGCTTGCACCACAAATTTTAAATTGCACAAAAACAACAACTACGTATACTAAAAATAAGCTAAGTATATAGTTGCTAACGCAAAATTGCGTTAGTAGATACTTTAACATACTTTTAGACAAAACTTAACTTAATATTCCAAAAAATTAAACAAATAAAGAAAAATAAAGATGAATTTTATAAATTTCTTATCTTTATTTCTCCTCTTTATCTCTTTCGTTTATTTATTTATCTCTTTATCTCTTGATTTCTCTTTAGAATCAGATTTATCTTCTTTACGCTTCTTTTTCTTCACAGGGAAACCAGCCCATAATATATAACCAATAACAAGAAGAAGGCTTAAAATTGACCACACAATCCACCACGGGAAATGTGGAACATCAGGCTTTTTACCGCGCAAAGACTGATCCGACAAAGGCGTTGGAATAATACGCTCACCTGTTACCAAAATCCTTTGAGTGTTAATGCCCAACGGCGTACACGTAATAAGCGTAACTAAATCTTTACCTGGAACAACAGCAATCTTCTTAGTTTCATCAGGATTTACAACAACTTTATCAATCACACGATAAGTAAGAATCTCATTAAAAACTTCAATTGTAAAAGTATCGCCTTTATTTACTTCATCTAGTCTTGTAAACATTTCTGCACTAGCAAGACCACGATGACCTGTAATCACTGATCTAGTATTAATTCCACCAACAGGCAACGAAGTACCGCGTAAATGTCCTAAACCTTTAAGCAAAGTATCGTCAGAAGTTCCATGATAAATTGGCAGATCGAGATCAATTTTTTTAATACGCAAACGAGCCATCAAACCGTCATCACTAGCTTTTAATTGGTCCCAATAATTTTGACTTTCATCTGACGTAGCCCCATGAGAAGTAGGAATATTAGTATTCGCTTCATAAATAGCACCAACTGAAAGTTTTTTATTATATTCATGCGCACGCTCAATCTGCTCATGCGGAGCTGGAATCGCATGCGTAACAAGTCTTGCGTATTCTGCAGCAACTTCAGACATATGATACTGGCTTAACCACATTGCAGCATGAGGATAAATAAGAGATGAGAAGGATGCAATCAAAAAAATAGCAGGGATAATTGAAGCCTTAGAAAACTTCCAACGATTGTTTTTATCAGAAGATTTAGTATCAGAAGACTTACCGGATTTATTTGATTTACCAGAATGCTTAACTGGCACTACGTTAAGATCAAAAAAGCGGAACAACTTCATAAGAACACGTCACCCTGACTGTAATTACTTTAAGAAAAACAATTAGTGGGCTTAATGGGATTCGAACCCACGACCTTCTGCTCCGGAGGCAGACGCTCTATCCACTGAGCTACAAGCCCGCAACCTGTGAAAGTATACATGTTGCTAGGGATTGAAACATCTTAAAAATTATCGAGATACGCCATCAAGAGGAGTTGTTTCAACTGTGCGAGTCAGCTCATCATCGTCAGCATCGTAATCAAATAATTCTCCATAACGACCCCAACTAATAGCAATATCAAATTGTTGACGAGCTAAAGCATCTGTATGCTTACTACGTAACAAATCTAAAATCAACTCACCGCGCAACTTGCCATTGCGATTTCGACTTAATGCTTGGTCAATTGCGTGTACTAGTGGAGCATGCTCAATAGCTAATCTTGCAAAAACTTGCTTACTATGCAAAATATCAGCATTATGCCACTCTTCTCCAGCTGGAGTAATAGTAATATGTCCGTTATCTGCAGTAATAAGATCGAGCATTGTTCCAGCATCTACTAGTGGGAACAAATCGTCAATTTCAAACGATAAATCAGCTGCCAAATCTGCTAAATCGATTCCTTCTGGCACTTCAGAAATCACATCAAGTAAACCTGCCATACCGCCAGGAGTTGCATTAGGCAAAAGATGCATTGCAACAGGCTCTTTAGTAGCTTCATTATCTTCAGAATCAACATTAGTTTCAGATTCAGCAACTACTTCTTGCTCATGATGTTTATCTACAAGCATATCTGCAATTGCTGCAGCTTCATTATCTTCAGAATCTTCATCTTCTACTTCTTGCGTTGCAACTTGATCTTCTACTGAATCAGAAGTATTTGATTCTTCAGAACTTTCTGGAGCTGAACCAGTAAGAATAGCATATAAATTATCTACCATTGCTTCAAATTCAGCACTGTGTTTATCACGCGGACGAGGCAAATCAACATCAACATCTGCAATCAAATGACCCGGATGAGATCCAAGAACCACAACACGATCTGCCATTTGAACAGCTTCTTCAATGTTATGAGTAACAATCAACACAGATTTAATATCTCTTTGTTCGCTAGACCACAACTTCAAAACTTCTTGGCGCAAGTTTTCAGCAGTAAGAACATCAAGAGCAGAAAATGGCTCATCCATAAATAGTGCGTCTGGTCGAAGCACTAAAGCGCGCGCAATACCTACACGCTGACGCATTCCACCAGAAAGTTCTTTAGGATAAGCACTTTCAAAGCCATCCAAACCAATTGAATCTATAGCAGCTAAAGCTAATTCAGTACGCTTTTCTTTACTAACACCGCGAGCGCGTAATCCAAGCTCAACATTATCTTGAACTGTGAGCCATGGCATCAATGCGAAAGTCTGAAATACTATTGCAACTCCTGGATTTGGTCCAGTAAGCTCACGACCACGATAAGTAACATTACCTTCAGTAGGTTGAATAAGACCTGCCATAGTTCTTAAAAGAGTGGATTTTCCTGCTCCTGAACGACCTAATATAGCAACAATTTCGCCTTCTTTAAGAGTGAAGGAAATATCATGCAACACATGCTGAGTAGTGCCGCTATCAGATGTAAAGCTTTGGCTAATATGTTTTGCATCTATAATATCGCTAGTAACGAGAGAACCATTTTTTAATGCATTTCTGTTTGTAGTAGTCATAATTTTTGCCGTTCTACTAAATAATTATTTAATTTGTTTACATTGAAGATTTATTAGCTCTAATTAACGAATAATCATATTTAATTTAATACGTACCGCTTTTCGGAAATACGTTGCAAAGGAGACCAAAATAGTCGATTACTCATTACTACAATCAAGCTCATTACAGCAACTCCAACTAATGTGCGAGCAGCATCACCATTTGTAGTAGCAGAAGTGATATACGCACCTAAACCAGAAGTTTGCATATGATGCTTGCCGTATTCAACTATTTCAGAAACAATCGAAGCATTCCAAGCACCACCAGCAGCAGTAATACCACCAGTGCACCAAGAACCGAAAATAGAAGGCAAAATCAAAGTTTTCCAACGCAATACTTGACTCAACCTAAAACTACGAGTCATCTCACGCAAATCGTCAGGAATAGCACTTGCACCAGCAATAACATTGAACAAAATGTACCACTGAGTACCTAGAGCCATTAAAATAATACTTCCAAAACCAAGATCAATATGCCAAGCCATAAACCACATCATCGCAAATGGGAATATGAAGTTTGCTGGGAAACTCGCCAATATTTGCACAATAGGTTGCATAATTCTAGAAATCTTAGGATTCATACCAATAAGCACACCTATAGGGACCCAAATCAGAGAACTGACGATAATCAAAGCAGCAACTCGCAAAAATGTAATTCCACCAAGCACTCCAGCTGTAATAAATTCATTTAATCCTGCTTTTGAATTAACAAAATAAAGCATTTGGAATACTCCAGCACAAATAAGCAAAATCATAACAATGCTGAAAACCCAATCGCCAAACTTACGCTGAGATGCACTATGAGGCCATTTTGCACCAGTTCTTCCAAATGGTCGTGTGATTTTTTCAAGAAACTCACGAAGTGGAGAAAACAGTTTGCTAACAATTTCATCTGCATGAGAATGACGAATAATTGTCAAAATCATACTTTTACGCTCTTCATCAGCTGCACTTTGAGTAATACGGAAACGCTCAGACCAAGCAGTAAGAGGTTTCCACAATAAGAAATCTATAGCAAGAACTACTACAACCATTGACGCAATAGCCCACCAAATATTTCCAAGCTTATTTTCTGCAGCTGATTGTGCAACAAAGCTACCGATACCAGGCAAAGCATAAGTGTTGTTATTAACAGAAATCATCTCCGATGCAGTCAGGAAGAACCATCCGCCTCCAACAGACATCATGCAATTCCAAAGTAAAGGAATCATTGCATTTGGCATGTCTAAAACCCAGAATCTCTGCCAATGCGTTAATTGCAAAGATCTAACAGCTTCGTCTAATTCTTTAGGCTCACTAAGTAAAGAACGATGGAAAGAAAATGTCATATTCCATGCTTGACTCGTAAAAATAGCAAAAACAGATGCAGCTTCTACACCCAACATTGACCCTGGGAAAATAACTAGCCAAATAGTTACAGTAGCCGAAAGAAAACCAAGTATTGGTACTGATTGCAAAATATCAAGCAAAGGTATTAAAACTTTGCCAAGTCTTCTACTACGAGCAGCAGCAAGACCATAGACAACAGTAAAAATCAACGATGCTATAAGTGCAAGAAACATGCGAAAAACAGATCTCAAAGTGTAATAAGGCAGATTTATTAAATCTGTAGACACTTTTGAAGGAATACCATAAGGCCCAATTGGCTGGTTTATGCGCTGAAGCAAATACGCTGTAACGCCAAATAAAGCAAATATTCCAATGCAAACGAGTATATCTGACACAAAGCGAGTGTTTGCATCTACTTGATTATTGGTGTCACTCTTATGCGACATAGTGAAAATTGTCATAAAGTCCTCGATTAAACACCGCATAAATATGATTTCATGCGAGGAGATTGCAATACATAAGCCGTCTAACACCGTAAAAACAAGATGTAACGCGCGAAACTTTAAAAAGTTATTAGTAAAAATTTCATCAAATAAAATCAACTCTAAGTAAAATCTACAAATATCAAACAAAGCCCAAACAAAAAAAATTATGTACTCAATTTAGAAAATATTCATAAAGTTCCTATAAAAACTTGCCTTATGCATTATTTTCTTGCTTTATGCACTATTTTTCTTTATTCTTTTATTTTTAAGCTTTACTTTACAACTTTATTTTAAATTTTCACTCGTAGCTTTTAATTGTATTCACACAATGCGCTTCAAATTATTTGATGGTGATTGCCGACTTTATTAAATTTAGAAGGAACATCCAGAGTACTACTTCCGACACTACTATCAGAGCCGTCACTCAGCTTTTCATTACTATGACTACTATTATCGCTACTGTCTTCCACGGCAAATCACCTCCTAAAACTCGTGCATTAAAGCAAACACATATTCATCATTGAACCGGGAGGAACGCAAGAAAACCAATGCTAAATCCATTAGCTCATTTTGCACTTCAAATCACACAAACTGTACTTAACACTTGTGTGATCAGCAATATGAGAGCCAAATAAATAAAGCACTCGTCGTTCAAGCTTCAGCTTCGCAGGGCGGTGGCGTTACATTAGTCGAAGCCTTGAAACGACAACGACTGTTGACCAACTTGCAGTGTCTCCACTGTGCTGCGGTAGCAACCCTTATCCCCGTGGTAGCCTTACCTACCGACCGAGGTAATTATAAAACGCCACACTATTCATGTCAACACAAAAACCTTACGAACTATATATTTCTTACACAAATTTTAGATTCACATTACGCACTGCCTTCACATAAGACTTCCACCAAGACTTCACAGCAACAGTTCCTAAAAACTTCCACCAAAACTTCCACCAAAACTTCACAGCAATCTTTTCATTTTTTATTGAAATACAAATGTTTTAAATAAGCGCATTACACAGAAGAAAATCACTAATTCACGGCGTGTCGAATGCATGCATTCAGCGTAATCTTGTATACGAATATTGAGTTGGATAATAGTATAAGCAATGAAGTATGACGCAACAATTTTTAAGCAAAAAACATCTTATAAACGTTGCTATCAACGAACTTCAAAAGTCCAATACTCGAACTTTTGAAATGGATGTTGAGCATCACTGTGTGAATTTTATAAACAAACGTAGCGAGTTAAAAGCGCTACTTATTATAAGAGAAAGGGCTGCCAGATGATAAATCGCTTCTTCGCTTTCGTGCCTGGAGTTAAACATTTAGTGGCATTAAAAGCAATATGCTTGAGCATTTCCTCTCTCTTAAATATCGGCTTAGTTTATGTGTTCGTAGGAATCTTATCTCCAGTTTTAAGACCAATACACACATCTCATCAATCATTGATAACAACAGTTGAATTAACATCTTATTTAGTTGCTTTCGTAGGAATTGCAGTTATTAAATACCTTATTTTAAGATGGTCATATAGCCTAGGCGGAGATATTAGCACTCATGTTGCAATGCGTTTAAGGCCTAAAATGCTACACGCAATTCTTTCGTTGAGAGCAATAAAAGACAACGATTCTCCGTACTCTTTCGGCAATTTGAATTATGATACTAAATCTTCAAAATCTATTTCAGTAAATAATGACGTAGTGAATATGCAATTCTGGTGCGGATTATTTGTACCTCAAGTATTTGCTTCCGTTGTTACGCCTTTAGCTATAAGCATAGTATTATTCTCTGTTAATCCATCTATTGCAGCTATATCTTTAATGACTGCAATATTTACTATCGCTACCTCATGTTGTGCTTTCTTCGTAGACGTATCTTCAACAATACGATGCTTATGCGCATTCTTCGCTTATATTGCTGCAGCAGCAGCAATCATATCTACGATATGGATTTCTTCAATTCGCACAGTAGGATTACCTTCAGCTATGCTAACTATGCCATTACTTATGCTTAGCATAGAGCCATTGCGTAGATGCGGAAGATACATGCATATGGCTAATTCAGCTAGAAGCTCATTCATAAGAATTTATTATCTACTAAACAAATTCGCAAATTCTTCATCTCTAAATTCATTTACAGACGATTCAACTAAATTAACTTTGCCAGACGGAGCAAATAATCTTGTCTTACATGTAAGCGCAGATTTACAATCTGAATCAAAAGATCCTAACGAAGGATCATATAATCTAGCTACGAAAGATTCTAAACTCAATTCAGATTATTCAGATTATTCAAATATGACTTTTGTAGCACGCGCAGGATCTCTTAATGTAATACCAGCTAAATTCAATGAAATTATGAAATCTAAAGTATTCTCTTGTGCAGGCTTTAGCACTGATACGCAAGTAGAATTGACTTATAACGATCGCTATGAATTAGACGATAGTTCAGATTACTCAAGCTATTCATCAAATAATTACAATAAAAACGATTCACCATTCGTAGAAGCTAAAACCTTTGACTTAGAGAAATCTTCTAGCATATCTCTTTGCGGAGCTAAACCTGGAGCACTAGCTGATTTAGTTAGCGTTGTAAGTAATAGAAGCCATCTTTTTGACGATACTTTAAGAGCAAATCTTCTTATGGCAGCGCCACTAGCGACTACTACGTCAATGTGGGAAGCTTTGCGCGAAGCTCGAATTGATGGAATGGTATATGCAGATTATGATGGCTTAGACTTACGAATTGATAGATTGAAGAATCTTTCTAAAGAAAATAATTCTAAAGCATGCATTATGCGAAAACTCGTTTTAGCGCGCGCAATTTTAAGACATACTCCTGTGTATATAGTTGACTTTTCAAATGATTATATGGACGAAAGCGAAGCTGCTAAAATCTGTGCAATATTGCGTAAATTAGCAAGAAAATCTATTGTAATCGCTCTAATGCCAGCTAGTGCACAAGAATATGGAGTCATAGATAAGAATTCAATACTAGATATTTCATTAAATAAATTAAATAAATTAGATAATAAGACTTCAGAAAATAAACCAGATAAAACTAAAGTAACGAATTCTTCATTTTCACAAATTTCTGCTGAAAATGCCACCAAATCAAGCATCTACAGATCTTCAGAAAATAATTCTGATGCAAGTTCTTTTGCAAGTCCTAATGCGAATGCTTATGTTACAAGTAGCTCATCGCAAGAAGCACAAGACGCGCAATCTTCGAATAAAGAAAGCAAAAGTTCTAGATTCGTATATTGGACACTTCGTTTACTAAAAGCTATTCTTTCTACTTTTGCAACAGCAATAAGCGTTTTCGCTGCTATTTTCATTCCTGTTTGCACAGTAGCTGCAATGTTTGCTATAGCTGGACGTTCTATTTTTGGATTTACTATGAAAGAGTGTTTGCAAGGCGCGTTAATTTGCATGTTCTTAAGGCTTATAACGTTAATTGCATCTTTCGCTGGAATCGATCTACATCACAGCCGTCAACGCAAAATCACTCTTACAATGACTTTAGGCTTAACAATTGCATCAATACCCGCATTCTTACTACTATGGTATTTCAACATTCAGCTGATGATAATATCCATTGTTGTTTACGTTTTAGCTGTTTTGCTTATACCTTGGTATCGTTTTATGCGCTCCCGCAAGATATTAAAGAGCATGAACAACCACATGCAAGCTGTTGAACGCGAAGTTAAAGATATAGAGCTTGGAATAGATGAAGTTCTTGCATTCCGTTTAGGTGAGCGTTGCGTAGACAATATGATTCAAACTATGGAACGTCTTGCAACACAACGTATGAGATTAGCTCGTAGACTTGGTGGAATGTGCTCGCTTATTATGTCGCTTTCACTTACAGGAATGATGGTAGGAATGATGGTAATTGCTCAAAATGTGCATCCAAATCCTGCAAATGTACCATCTTGGAGCACAGTTTACGCTGTTATGGCTGTGATTGTATTAGCTAGCTTATTGAAGCAAATGCTTGACGTAGTTTTGCGACGCACGCCTTGGGTGGTGAACGCAAGTGACTAGAAGATTTGCTAATTCTTCAAGTTTTTCTAAAAGCGAATCCTATACTAGAAAACGTTCATGGAAATCACTATTATGGCTAATTTTATTAGCTGCAATTATTGGAATCATAATAGGATTGATGCTACCTCATTTTAACAATAACGTAGCTCAAGTTACAGGATCTTATGAAGCATACGGTAGCGCTGCAGACGCATTGAAACAATTATCTGTAAAATCACCTCACAAAGGCGGGTACGAACGTCATATTTTCGGATATCGCACTACAGACGATGATGGAAATGGATGCGATGTACGAGATGACGTTCTAGCTCGTGATTTAATACACGTGCGTTTTACTTATGTAGGTTCATGCAAAGTAAAATCTGGGATATTACACGACCCTTACACAGGCCTAGAGATTAACTTTAAGCGCGGACGCAAAACAAGTTCTTTAGTACAAATAGATCATGTTGTAGCTCTAGAAAACGCATGGCAATCTGGAGCTTGGAAATGGGATTCCGCTAAACGACTACGCTTTGGAAACGACATGCTAAATCTTCTTGCAGTACAAGGAGATGCAAATCAAAAGAAAGGTTCTGCTTCAGCAGCTTATTGGCTACCTTCAAACAAATCATTTAGATGCTCATACGTTGCAAGGCAAATCGCAGTTAAGCGCAAGTATGATTTATCTGTAACTTCTATTGAAAAACAAGAAATGCTTTCAATTCTTCACACTTGCAACGCGCAGTCTTTACCAACTAAATAGAAGAATCTACTACCTAAATAGAAGAATTTATTAAATAAATAGAAATTCATCTAGAAACACTAACAAAATCAGCTTTACAACACTAACAAAATCAGCTTTATTACTCAATCGACTCAGAAAGACTCATCCATTCTTCTTCTAGCGAATTTGATTCTTGCTCAAAGCTTTGCAATTCCTCGTTTAACTTTTGCAATCCAACAAAATCACTTGGATCATGACAAGCCATATTCGATTCAATATCTGCCTTTTGCGATTCAAGTTTAGCTAACTTTCGTTCAATAGCAGCAATTCGTCTTACAGCATCGTGATAAGCTTTGCCAGTTAATTTTTGAGAGCTTGAATCATTAGAATCTTTTGACAAATCAGAAGTTTTAGAAGAATTAGACGAATCAGACGAATCAGAAGTTTCAGCAAATAATCCCTGTGAAGCATCACTTTTAGAGCTTTCCAAATTCTTATTTGAAGATTGCAAATAAGAATTAGAAGAATTTGATGGATTAGAAGAATTAAAAGGATTTGCTAAATAAGACTTCGCATTTTTAAGCTGCAAACGTTCAACAATTTGCAAATATTCATCTACTCCTCCAGGCAAATGACGAATTTTACCATCAATTAAAGCAAATTGCTGATCAGTTACTCGTTCAAGCAAATATCTATCGTGAGATACAACAATAAGAGTTCCAGGCCACGTATCAAGTAAATCTTCCATCACAGCCAACATATCAGTATCAAGATCATTTCCAGGCTCGTCCATAATTAGAACATTTGGCTCATCAAGAAGAATCAGCAATAATTGCATACGTCGTTTTTGACCGCCAGAAAGATCTCGAATAGGAGTCATCAACTGCTCAGGCTTAAAACCAAGCCTTTCCATCAATTGTCCGGGAGTTACTTCCTTGCCATCAATTACGTAACTTGGCTTGTATCTGCTTAAAACTTCTTTAACTTTGTATTTTCCAAGTTTTTCTAGCTCATCAAGCCTTTGCGAAAGCACAGCAAACTTCACTGTTTTTCCAATGTTTACATGACCTGAAGTAGGTTTTAACGAACCATCAATAATGCTTAATAATGTAGATTTTCCAGCGCCATTAGCACCTACTATTCCAAAACGATCTCCAGGCCCTATAAGCCAAGTAACATCATCAAGAATCATTCTGCCTGTTACAGTCTTTTGTATTGATGCACACGTTTCTAAATTATCTTCTAAATTATCTTCCAAAATGTCTTCTGAATTACTTTGAGAAGAATTTTTTGAAGTATTATCTATTGAAATAGTTACAGAACCATTATGCATAGGCTGATCAAAAGGAGAATGAACAATATCTATTTCATTCAAATTTGAGCAGGATAACGAAGAATCTACAGTATTAGAATCATCTAGCAAATTATTTTCTACTATGCTATTAGAAATATTTGTATCAATATTTGCTAGTTTATGACTGTTTTCAAAAATTTGAGTCACATCAATTAAATCCACAACCTGCTTACCTAAACGCGAAGTTGCCATCTTCTTTAATTCAAGCGTATTACGCATTGGAGGAACGTCAGCAATCAATTCTCTAGCTTGTTTTACATGGAATTTTTGTTTAGTAGATCTAGCTCTTGCTCCTCTAGAAAGCCAAGCTAACTCTTTACGAGCTAAATTACGCCTACGATTCTCACGAACATCAGCCTGACGTTCTCTCTCAACACGCTGTAACATATATGCACTGTAACCACCTTCAAAAGGATCTATAGTGCCATCGTGAACTTCCCACATAGAGTTACAAACTTCGTCTAAAAACCATCTATCATGCGTAACTAAAAGCAATGCTCCAGTTGCAGGAGTCCAACGATGAAGTAAATGTTCAGCAAGCCAATGTATTGTTACAACATCCAAATGATTCGTAGGCTCATCTAAAGCGAGAATATCCCAATCATGAAGTAATAATCGCGCTAAATCAGCTCTTCTTCTCTGACCGCCTGAAAGAGTTCCAACTCGTGCTTCAAGATTTATTCCACCTAATAATGCTTCAACTATTTCACGAGATTTAGTATCCGCAGCCCACTCGTAATCTTCTCGATTTTCTAAAGCAGCTTCACGCACAGTTGCATTATCGTCTAGAGGATCTCGCTGATCCAACATTCCAAAAGTTAATCCACCGCGCCTAGTTACACGACCAGAATCAGGTAAAAGAGCGCCAGAAAGAAGACGTAATAACGTTGATTTTCCATCTCCATTACGCCCTACTATTCCAATGCGATCCCCTTCACATACACCTTGAGTTACATCTGTAAAAATCGTTTTAGTCGCAAATTCAAGAGATACTCGTTCTAATCCCAAATCATACGTAGGCATAATGCACAAATATAGCCGTAGACTTATACGAATTTATATATTATTGAAATACGCACTCATAGACACAAAAGCACTAACGCACACAAATTCAAAAATAAAAAACAAAATTTATTTTATATAGTTTGGCTTCCCAAGAGATGCACGCAGCACAACACTTGCAGGATTCAATCCAACTCCATGAGCCATATCTGCAAACACAAGCTCAGCACCTCCGTGAATAAGTCGCATCATTTCTCGCACAGCTAACGAGCCTATAGTTAAAGGCTCAATATTAACAGTTGTAAGAGGTGGAAATAAGTCACACATTCCACAATCATCGCCAAATCCTACTACGCTAACATCTGCAGGAACTTTAAATCCATGTTCATAAAGTGAACGAATCACGCCAATCGCCTGTAAATCGCTTGCTGCAACAATCACGCTTGGCAATTGCGCTCCTTCTACACCGCATTGCTCTATAACATGATTCATACGCGAATAACTTTCAGAAGACTTCCAAGACGTGCATTGCATAATTCTAGATCTCATTGAATTTGCTTGAGAAATTTTATTCCAAGCACTAAGACGAGTAGCAGCATCGCGCCACATTAAAGGACCAGCTACATACAAAGCATCCCTATGACCGCTAGAATTTACAACACTTACAACATCTGCCATAGCACGCCATTGATTAACTCCAATAAACGAGAATTTTGAAACGCTAGAAGATGAATTTTGTTTCAGTAAAGATCTTCCTTCGTGAATACTTACTGAACCATGCGTAGAAGTTAATATAACTCGAGGAATATTCGAACGAAGCTTACACGATGCAGAAAACATCGCATCTGTTGAAGCTATTATTATAAGCCCATCTATATTTTGCTCATCGAATCCTTTTACAATAAGATCTATATCGCTTTGAGTACACAAAACCTCATTAACCATGCTTAAAGATAGGAAATATCCACGCGACTTAGAAGACGACTCAATCGCACTAACTATATCTTTAACGCCTAAAATCATTGATTCGCCAATAATAAGACCAATAGTATGCGATTTGCTTGTAACTAGCGCACGAGCAGCATTACTTGGACGATATTCTAATTTATCGATCACGTCCATAACTTTTACGCGAGTAGCTGCAGAAACATCTGGGGAATTATTTATGACTCTTGAAACAGTTTGATGACTCACTCCTGCAGCACGCGCTACATCTATCATAGAAACACGCTTATTCTGCGCCACTTTTCCAGCTTTCTTTTTTAGTATAGATTATGAAAGATGCCAAGAAATCCTATGCAAATCACTAGCTCCGTATTTAGATATCGCTTCTCGATGTGCAGCAGATCCGTAACCTTTATTATGCGCCCAATCGTAAACAGCATATTTTTCTAAACCAGCATAATCTATCATCATATGATCTCTTGTAACTTTTGCAATAACTGACGCTGCAGCTACACTAGCACATTTACGATCCGCTTTTACTAAAGTGTTCACATCAATTGAAACAGGTAAAATAGGCGCATCAAAAGTATTAAAAACTTTATGTATATAATCGTATGGTCCATCTAATATTACTGCCATTTTATTGTGTTTAACGATTTTATTTAACAAATTAGATTCAAATTCGTTAAGATTTTTATTTGCATTATTAGCATTATTGATACTATTTGCATTATTTGTACTATTTGTATTCGTGATGCTATTTATGTTATTTGCATTATTTATATTCTTTATAAGATTCTCTTGAGCAGAGCTTATAGCTTTCAAAGCTGCAATTCCTAAAGAGTATTCAATTCCCCAATCATCTATTTCATGATTCGTACACGATCCAACTGAATATGCACTACACCAATTTTTCAAAGGCTCATATAACGCTTCTCGCTTGCGTTCTGTAAGAAGTTTAGAATCCGCTAAACCTTCTGGCATAACGTTTTCTAGATTTATCTCACTAGCTCCAAGTATTGCAGCTCCAACCATAACAGGACCAGCTAAAGAGCCACGTCCAACTTCATCTATACCAATAACAAAATCGTATCCTTTAATTAAAAGATCGCGCTCATAATCTAACGAAGGAATTAAAGATATTTTAGACATATCAAATCAAAAATAATTAAACAATAAAACTAAATTAAATAAACAAAATAATTAGACTTAATCATTTAGAGTAATTAGGGACTTTTTCAAAAGCATCATGATGTGAATCTAATAACCCAATGCGATTAAGCGGCCAGAAACGAGCAACAGCTACTCCCTCTATTTTTGAGATAGGAACTAAGCCGTCATCACCGTCATTCCTGTGATAACGCGAATCAGCAGAATTAGAGCGATTATCTCCTAAAACAAATACATGACCAGGTTTCACTTTTACTTTGAATGGAAAATCGCTAGGATCTACGCCAGGGCGAATGTAAGAAGATTCCAACACTTCTACGCCGTTTACAACAATCGGCTCACCTTTACCTTTGCACTCAACAGTATCTCCAGGTAAACCAATTAAACGCTTAATAAGGTTTCCACGAGTTGAGCCAAGAATGCCAGCTTTATTTTGCGAGTCTTGACTTAACCAATTTGCAGGATCTTCAAAAACGACTATATCTCCGCGATGCAAAGAGAAAATCTTAGGAGTTAGCTTAGAAGTAATAACGTTATCTCCAATGTGAATTGTTTCTAGCATAGAACCTGAAGGGATTGTGTATGCTCCCAAAACGAACAGGCGTATAAGAACAATCAAAACTATTGGAGTAACATACCACGCGAGTATCTCACGCCATGAACTTTTTTCAGAACGATTATTATCTTTAGCATGCTTACCATTGCGAGAATCTTTAGTAGAATTTTTACGAGAACTTTCGTGCGCGCTCGTATCCTCCGCATCCTCATCTTGAGGAACAGGAGAAGGATCTATGCCATGCCCTGCAACTGTAACGATGTGATTATCGATTTCATCCATGTTGTCAGCAGTCATATAAATCCTTTGACATACTATTTAGCATTTTGCAAATACAATAAAAGCTCTAAAGCGCTACTAAATAAATCTTAAAGCGATACTCATAGCGCAACCGTAAGTAGCATACTCATAGCGCATAACACATTTGCACAATAAGACTTTTATAAGCAACGTTTACTGATCAATCACAATATAATCAATAAAAGTGATATCACAGTAAACGCTAACTCAACAAACAAATACGCTAAAGCAAGTATTACTTAGCAGAGTTATCTCTACGCTCAGCAATACGAGCAGCTTTACCACGCAAAGAACGCAAGTAGTAAAGCTTAGCGCGACGAACGCGACCACTACGAACCAGCTTAATCGAATCGATAGCTGGGGAATGAAGTGGGAAGCGACGCTCAACACCAGTACCAAAGCTTACTTTACGAACTACGAAAGTTTCACGTACACCTGCACCCTTACGAGCGATAACAACACCAGTAAAAGTCTGAATACGAGAATTGTTACCTTCCTGAATTTTCACGTTTACATCAACAGTGTCACCAGGACGGAAAGCTGGGATTTCTTCAGCAGACTTAAGATGCTTAGCATCAAATGCTTCTACAGCATTCACCATAATAATTCCTCCTCGCCGCCACGTATCGGCGTAAGCTACATCAAAAGTAAATCAACTAAATTGCGATTTTACTTTGACTAATCGTTCCCAAAAAGTTTGCTTTTCAGGGCTTCCATCTGCCAAATCTTAAATAAAGCAGGCTAGACTGATGATAAGCAAACTACGCGGCATCTACTTATCGAAAGCATACAAAACATAAATTTATGCATAATAATGGACATTTTCACAAGATATAAGCACAATACAAACGCAATAAGAACGCAATAAGAACATTAAATAAACACATAAAATACTAGTGAAGTGTGTAAATTACTCCGAGAGCTCAGCCCCATTTGATAGGAAAATCCTGTAAAACAAACTATACATAAAAAATAATAATTTACTTTTAATTACTTCCACCAAATAATGCGAACGAACCTGTGTATATAGAAACAGCTAATGAAATCAACGGAATAATCACACAAACAATTACTAAAATCCAATCGCAAACTTTTACTTTGCTAATTCTTGCATGAGATCTTGGATTAAATCCACCAAATCCTCTAGCTTCCATTGCTACAGCCAAAGTTGTAGAACGCCGAATTGAAAGAACAAGTAAAGCAAACATTTGAGGGAAAAATGCCTTTAATTTATTTCCATCTCCAATACCGCGAGATCGCCTAGAAGCGCTTAAAGCTCGCCAATCATCTTGTAATACGTTAAACATTCTAATTCCAGCTAATCCGCCGTACACAAAACGATCAGAAAAATGCAATATTTGACTAAAAGCATCTGCTAAATCAGTTGCATCTATTCCTATCACCGTTACGATTGATGGAATTCCAATAGCCAAAATTCTTAAAAATGTTGCAAGAGCTAAAGATGAGGATCTGTCTGTAACATGAATCATTCCCCACTGAAACCAAGTGTTTCCACCAGATTTACCATAGAGTAAAACAGTAAGAGCAGACATTGGAGCGCCTATCCACACAGGCCAAGATAAGTAAGCAACTTTCCAAGGCGGAATTTTTATGCAAGCAAAAATAATGAACTCTAAGGCTAAAGCACAAGATGCAGAAACGCAATCAAGAGTGAAAAGCAATGGTATTGAACAAAGAAATGCGCCAATCATTCGATACACAGGATTCATAGATGCAAGTAACGGAGAATAGCTTGATTTCCTTGGATTTTCGGAACGCAAATTAACGTCACTCACACTAATTTTAGATGTATTACTTGCGCTTGAAGATAATTCATCTTTAAACGAGTCAGAATCAGAATCAAAGTCAGAGTTGTCAGAATCAGAGTCAGAGTTACGCGAGTCACAAGAACTATTTTCTGCACACAACTCAATCACGCGAGCGCCTAAAGCATTAACTAATTCTTTATCGTGAGTCACAACAATAATGCAAATTCCATCTTTATGAAGACTTTCAATTAAATTGATAATTTGCAACCATGTTTTGCGATCCTGACCAAAAGTAGGCTCATCTAAAATAATCACACTAGGAGCAGCAGCCAAAGACGCAGCAACTGTAAGTCTACGTTTTTCACCACCTGAAAGCGTGTAAGGATTTGAATCAGCATATTGAAGCAAGCTAAATCTTTTAAGTAAAGATTCGGCTTGCTTTCGAGCATCTTCATCGCTCATACCTGTTCTAAGTGGTCCGAGCATAACTTCTTGCAAAACAGTTCCACAAGCAAATTGATGCTCAGGATTTTGAAATACATACGAAATGCGCTTAGCTAATTGAGATGATTTCCATTTAATAGGATCAGTTCCATTAAGACCATTTGAAAGCTTATCGCTTGCAACAACACTTCCGCTTAAAGCAGGCAATAATCCTGCTAAAGTAAGCGATAACGTTGATTTTCCAGCTCCATTAGCTCCAACTAAAGCTGTAATTTGACCAGATTTGAACTCTAAGTTGATATGCTCTGCAATAGGTTTATCTGTATGACTTATAGACAAATCCTTAGTTGAAAGAACTACGTCACCATTTGCATTAGAAGAGTCATAATCTAATTTATAAGATATATCATCTGACTTTTTATAACGCGATGGCAACCAAATACCAAGATCTGTAAAATCTAAATCAGATCTATTAAAAACTTCATCAGGAGTTCCATCAGCTACTATAATTGTGCGAGCAAACGAGGAACGCGCAATATCATCATCGTGGACTTCTTCTAAAGATTCAGATTCTGAAATATCTTCATCTAAACCTAAAACCACAACCCTATCAATCATGTCAATCCACGGTTCAGCATGATGCTCAACAAGTAACATTGTTGAATGAGCAGAATCTAAAACATTTTTAACAGCTTTAACAACTTGATCGACTCCATTGGGGTCAAGATTTGCTGTAGGCTCATCTAAAAGCAAAATACTTGGCTTCATTGCCAACGCTCCAGCTAAAGCCAAACGCTGCTGCTGACCACCGCTTAAATGCGATGTTGAACGGTGTAATTGTAAACCTTCCAATCCAACTTTTTTAAGGCTTTCATTGACTTGCTGCCAAATCAACTCGTGAGGAACGTTCATATTTTCTAGACCAAAAGCAACGTTATCTCCCAATCTTTGGAAAATTGCTTGAGAATCTGGATCTTGTAATACTAATCCAACTTTTCCTATAGCTTGACGAACAGGAATATCGTCAACGTACACACAGCCTTCGCTTATTCCACCATCTTCATCTTCTACTGGAATCATTCCGTTTGATTCTTTTGATTCTATTGATTCTTCAGATTCTTTAGATTTGATTGATTCTTCAGATTCTTCAGATTTTTCAGAAGATAAAATAACGTTACTGCCTATAATTCCGGCAGCACCTGCAAGAATAGTGGATTTTCCTATGCCTGATGCTCCTAGAAGCAAAACTTTCTGCCCCGCTTCAATAGTGAGATTCAACCCACGAACAGCGAAATGTTTGCGAGTTGCATGACGATAACCCCAATTATCGAAACGTAGTTGAGCGTTACAAGAATCCGACGGAAGGAATGTTTCGGAATTCTTAATATCTTCTTCTCTTATAGCTTCTGCTTTAGAGTCATCAGGCATAGTAATCCTTTTATGGCAATGATATTTAACGACCGGATGCGAAGGAACTTAACGCGCCAGTTTCACGTATTCCCTTATATAAGAACCACATAAGAAGACCTGCAAACACTGCTCCTGAAACAGCGCTTGTAATAAGATACGTGATTCCGTAACTTCCTAATAAGTCAATACCTTGCAAGTTCTTAACAAAGCTAAATGCCCAAGAACCAACACCAGAAATAGCTCCAGCAAGAGTTGCATACCAAATATTCCAATGCTTATAAAGCAATACGAGGAATACGATTTCTGCACCAACACCCTGAACTACTGCAACAAGATACGTATCTAAAACGCCCCAAATATTACCCATGAAGCCTTCAATAACACCAGCAAGTACTTCAGCATAAAGAGCAGCGCCAGGCTTACGAACTATGATTGCAGCTAGAGGGCCTGCAAAAAGCCACAAGCCGTTAATTAAACCAGCCATTCCAGGAGTTATTGACTCAAGGAAATTCCAAGGTACTGTGCAAAAAGCTGAAACAACCCAATAAATTACAGCAGATACAACAGCTATTGCGGAAGCTACTGCAATATCAGCAACACGCCACCTTAAGCTTAACTTACTAGAAATATTTTCTTCTGACATAATAGTGCCTTTCTTTCATGTGTTACAAAACGTAACACAACTTGAGGCACGGGAAACAGACCTCCGTGCGCCAGCATTATCTGGATTCACGTTCAAGCGGTTTTTCTCAGCTTTTCTCGTGTGAGAAAAGCACCCGTGTCCGTTGGAGAGTTTACGGCATTGCGTAGACTCAATTAAAATTTATGCGATTTGCGTTTAATTTGACAATAAAATAACGCTTTAACTAATCAAACTACTTAGCCAGTCAGGCTTACTTAAATATATTAAACCTACTTAAGCCAAGTCAAACATACTTAAGCCAAGTCAAACTTACTTAAATCAAAACTTACTTAGCTAACCTGTCTAAAAGCAAAGCTTCAGTCACAATATTTGATTGCAATCCAGAAAGAGAAATAGACTCGTTCGGACTATGAGCGTTAGATTGAGGATCTTCTGGTCCTGTCACTAAAACTTGAGCTTTCGGGAAAATGCGCTGCAATTCTGGAATAAACGGAATAGAACCGCCTTCGCCTTTGTTAATAGGTTCAACACCAAAAGCATCTTTCATAGAAGCTAAAGCATCTTTAGTAGCAATAGCAGAAGGATCCATAGCCCATCCCATGCCATTATCTAAAGGCTCTACGCTAACTTCAGCTCCAAATGGAGCGTGAGATACTAAGAAATCACTTAAAGCTTTTTGAGCATCCTCAGGACGCTGGCAAGGAGCTGTTCTAAGAGAAAGACGCAAACGAGTTTCATGAGCAATAACATTAAAACTTTCTTCAACTGGATGAGCATCCATGCCAATTACTGTTAAGCTTGGTTTAGTCCACATTCTTGAAGCCAAAGATCCTGTGCCTGCAAGCTTATAAGAATCAACTACAGATGAATCAGCGCGAACTTGATTCTCGTCTAAATCACGTTGCAAACCACCAATTGGCTCTTGAGATTCAATTCCAGGAACAGCTAAATCGCCATCCTTGTTATAAAGCGAAGCAACAAGCATTGAAGCAAGCGTGTAAGCGTCTAAAATCGGACCGCCAAATTGCCCAGAATGAACTTGATGATGAAGAACTTTAACTTTAACATCTAACGTAGTATTTCCACGCAAGCTAGTTGTAAGGCTTGGGATATTTGCAGACCAATTACCAGAATCAGCTACAATAATCACATCTGAATCAAACTCATCTTTATGTGATTCAATGAACGGTATGAAGCTAGGAGAACCCATCTCCTCTTCGCCTTCAATAAATACTTTAATATTTACACACAGTTCATCGCTCAAAGCTTTTAGAGCACCATAGTGAATCGCGATTCCACCACCATCGTCTGCACTGCCACGCCCATACAAACGACCATCTATTTCAGTGCCTTTGAAAGGATCTGTGTTCCACTCGCTTTTATCTGGAACAGGCTGAACATCGTGATGAGCATAAAGTAACACTGTTGGAGCGCTAGGATCCACAATTCGAGAGCCAACTACTTCAAAAGCACCATCAGTTCCATCTGGATTTTTTGACTGTTCAACTCGAGCATCAACACCTACTTCACGCAAAACTTTAGCAACATACTCTGCAGAAACGCGCATATGTTCTCCAGTAATGCCTTTAGCAGAAACAGCACCTAAAGAAATCTTCTTATTTAACACACAAAGCACGTCATCGAAAACGTTTTTGACTCTCTCACGCACATCTTCAACTGCTAAACCAGCCATGAATCCTCCAAAATCTAGTTGAAAAAGCTAAAATTGCTAATAATTGCAAATAATTCTTGCAAGCTTTTCATAAAAACAATTAAATTTACTTACCTCGCATAGCACGTCTGCTTATATGCTGTTTTTTAGTAGGATCTATGCCTTTAGGAATACCAAATCCGCTTTTGCTTTGCAAAGTACTTAAACGATTGTTCACATTTGCAAGTTCTAGTTTAGTCATAAAGAATCTACGGCGTGGGTGAAGTTTCGCTAATAACACAAACTTATGATTCGTTTGCTGATAACTTTTTGCATGAAGTACTTTATCTCGCAAATCTTTAAGTTTTACTTCTTTTTCGCTTTCACCTATAACGAATTTATACACTGGAATTAAAGATCCTAATGTTATGTGCTTAATGCTTTGCTCTTGACGATTCATTGCATTCATAACGCGTTCATAATTGCCTTCGCCAATGAGAAATATGCCATTATGACCTGTTCCGCGCCAAATTGCGTCTTTAGTGCGAGGATCTACCCAAATCGGCTGCTGTGGGAATGAGAATCCGCCTTTATTTATAGATGAAAGTATGCCTATTGCAGCTCCAGATTTGCCTTCGAGTCGAGCATAGCCTACTTTATCTGCTCTTTTAGTTAAAACAATTGTAAAAAGTAAGAATCCAAGCATTATTGCTGTGATCATCATCATAATAAAAGTGATAATTGACCAATGCAACAAGAATCCAATAATTAAGCCTAAAACAACAGGAGCTAGGAATGCTAACGCAAGAAACCATGGCAACTGCTTATCATCACTGTGCGTATATTTATATATTCGTATGATTTGAGAAAAAATATTATTTCGCGAGCTTTTAGCTTTTGCTGCTTTTGTGTTATCAGAATTATTTTTTGCCATGTGTAAATCCCTGATATTTGCTTGTTCTACTATTTAATCAATAATAACTATGTTTCAATACTAAACGAATAAAACTAAGTTATTTAGGCCAAACTCCGTGTTTCTTGTATCGAGGTTTCGGCAATCTCCAGCGCCGTAATTGTATTGCGCGACTCCAAGCATATGTGAAAGATCTAGAAGAACGGCTTACTGATTGCGGACCGTATTTGCTAATCAACTCTTTGCGAAGTCTTCTCCACATAATAAATACGTCTATTGCGCAAATAAGCAAATACACATAAAGCACAACTGTTAAAATAACGCTTATTATTCTCATGCTTACGAACGAGAAAGACATGATTATAACCATAAGAACAAGTGAAAATGGAATAAAATATTCGCCTATATTGATTCTCGCATCAACGTAATCACGAATGTAAACACGCCAAGGCAATTGCTCATACTTCGGCATATGAGCTAAATCTCCAGAACGCATAGCTTCATACTCTGCATTTTCTTTTTCACGTATGCGTATGCGATTGCGGCGCGCGCTTTCTTCACGATCAACAGGAACAATAGGACGCAATTTTTGCGCTTGCGATACATTTCTTTTAGGTGTAGGAGCGTTTTTTTGACGATTGTTTTTAAGTTGTTGCTGAGACTCGCTATTGCCATCGCGAGCTTCAGCGGATTTTTTGGCAAATGGATTCCATTTCATGTTTGCAGATTACCTAACAGACTAGACGCTTAAAACATAATACTGTTTAAACAAGTTGCAATAAAAAAGGCTTTTGGTTGAATACCCCTAGTAGTATTCAGCCAAAAGCCAACGCACTTAACTTTAAAAACCTATAACAATAGCCTTAACACTAGGAAGAAAAGAAAAACAGCAAACTAGTATTAAAAACAGTAAAGTTATAAAGAATTTAGTAAAACCAGCATGAGTTTCCCTACAAAACAACACGCCAAGCAGTTAAGTGCAAGAACAAAACTTAGGCTTAAACACTAGAAACTTAATATTTAAGCCTAAGTGATACACACAAAACTTTAAAAGCTAAAGCTTAGTGACGGATCTTGCGAACAGCAGCGCCCATGCCAGCGAGGAGAGCAGCAGCCAAAGCAGCGAATGCTACACCAACACCAGTCTTGCCGAGCTGCTTCTTGCCCTTACGACCCTTGGTGTTAATGTGAACGCCGTGCTTGCCTTTATCCTTAGAATTCTGCTTGTTTTGCTTGTGATCGTTCTTGTGATCGTTCTTGTGATCACTCTTGTGACCGCTTGGAGTTACCTGGCTAGAAGCCAAGCCAAGCTTGAAATCATCAGCATCAAGCTTAAGGAACTTTGGATCCTTCAAAACATCAGCATCATCACCAAGACCTTCATAAGCAGTCTTGTACTCGCCATCAACAAAGCTGTTATACTCTTCCAAAGCTTTAGTGAAAGCAGCTTCAACAGCAGTGGACTTAGCATTAGCCTTATTAAGCTGAGCTTCAGCTACTCTCTGAGCCTTCTGCAATTCCTTTAAGCGCTTAGCATAAGCTGTAGTCTTCTGGAAATCCTCAGAAGCATTATCCTGGTAATCTTCCAAAGCACGGTCTGCAGCTTTCTTAGCTTTCTTAGCTTCTTCAACAGTCTTCTTGAAAGGAGCATACTTATCCCAAGCTTTATTCAAAGCAGTACGCTTCTCACCAAGCTTCTTTTCAGCGTCAGCAAAAGCTTTCTTCTTAGCTTCCTTAGCTTTCTTCTCTTGCTCTTCCTTATATTCCTTAGTAGTAAAATACTTAAGCTGTACTTTCTGCAAATTCTCTTCAGCAGCCTTCTTAGCAGCAACAGCTTCTACATACTTGTAGCCACCTGCTACTTCAGTATTATCAGCTTTCTTAACTACTTTCTTTTCAGCTTCCTTTACTTCGTAGCCATCTTTAGCAGTGCCGTCTTCTTTCAAAGCAACTGCAACAGTGTCAGTGTAATCAGCCTTACGAGTAGCTTCAGCAGTAGCAACCTTGCCTTGAGCTTCAGTAAGTTCCTTCTGGAAGTCAGCTTCAGTGTATTCTTTAGGTTCGTTAGCAAAAGCTGGAGCAGTAGCAACTACTGGAGCAGCAAAAGCCATGCCGGCGAGCAAAGTAGCGCCAGCAGCAAAAGCGGCAATAGCCTTCTTATTTAACATAATATTTCCTTTCTTCTTCTCCTCCGCACTAGGGTATGCGAAGAAAAATTTGCGCCACGATTAACTTCACGTCAATCGCAGTATCGTCAGCCATAAACTAGGGTTAGCTAACGTTTGCTTTTAAGATACCCCCCCCCCCGTTTGAAAAAGTCAAGAGCCAACCAACTGACACTTATCCACAATTTCAATAAAATAAACTAAAAAATAAAACTAAAACAAGCAAAACATCGTAAAAAATACAAAAACACCAATGTTTTTATATTAAAAAATATGTTTTCAAGAATTTTCAAGAATTTTCAAGAATTTTCTCAGGAAACTTTAAGGAAACGCATTAAAGCATGCTAAAACCTTGCAAAATCAAGGATTTTACACACACAAATACTCAACACGCCCGAGCATGTTCCTTCTCCAAGAGCAACCACAGCATTTACTAAAACGCCACCAGCTCTCCACAGCACTTCCTCCACCTCTTCCACCACACCACTTCCACCACACAACCCCCTCCCAACTCCCTCCATACTCACTCCCTACTCCGTTACCACTACCTTTCCTCACCTTCCACCACACCACCCACTTCCACCATTCCCTCCACCACTTCCACCACACACTGTCAACAAACACATATTATTGGTAAAATCAATGCGAGTTCATCAAAGTGTTTAAGCTAAATCAAGGAGCGCACATGTTTGATATAAGCGTCAAAGCAAACAGCGACAGTTTAGAAAGCATGTATCAAGAAGTAATTCTAGACGCTGCAAGAAACCCTCATGGAAAAACTCATTTTGACATCACAAACGCACTTGAGCAAGCAGAACCACAAGAAACACAAGAAACACAAGAAACAGACGCTAAGAACTCCACTGAATCTAAAGAACAACAAACTTTAAAGTCAGAAATAAAACTAAACAATACTCACGAAAGTTGCAACATAAAAGAGCACACGCAATCAAAACAATCTTTAGGTCAATCGCATCAATTCAATCCAACTTGTGGAGATGAAGTGACTATGCGAGTAACACTATCTTACGAAAATGCTAATGAACAAAATCCAATAATTTCAAGCATAAAATGGGACGGCCACGGTTGCTCAATCTCACAAGCAAGCCTTTCAATGATGGTAGATCTAGTTGAAGGAAAATCCGTTGACGAAGCACTAAAACTCGCAAAGCTGTTCCACTGCCTTATGCAATCTAAAGGAGCAGGCTTAAGCAACGAAGATGAAGAAAGCGCCCTAGAAGACGCAATTGTTTTACAAGGTGTTTCACGGTATCCGATGAGAATAAAATGCGCGCTTTTAGCTTGGGAAGGCTTAAAAGACAGTATTGCAAAGGCTATGCAAGACTTATAGAATCTTATAAACAAGAAAAACAAGGAATATTATGGAAGAAAATCACGCGCAATCATCACTTAACGCTAAAAATATTGGTCGCGTTAAAGAAGAAGACATACTAGACGCTTTACATGACGTTGTAGACCCCGAACTAGGAATTGATGTAGTTGACTTAGGACTGGTTTACGGAATTGAACTTGATGAACTTGGGCGCGCGATTATAACAATGACGCTTACAACTCCTGCTTGTCCTCTTACTGATTTGATTGAAGATGAGTGCGCAAGCGCACTAGTTGGACTAGTTGACGAATTTAGAATCGACTGGACTTGGAAACCACGTTGGAGCGTTGAGGACATAAGCGAAGATGGACGCGCTCAACTTGAAGCTCTAGGCTACAATCTCAGCAATTTGCAAGCCAACTTTGCGTTAGGCGCGAAATACAGTTCAAATCCTAATTTGCTTTACTCTGATTCACAAGAACCTTATGCTGGCATTCCGCCAACCGCATAAAATTTACTAAATTGCATAAGCTGCAAGATTTAAGATTATTGACACAGTAAATTAAGTATAGATTGTGTACTAGTGAGGTGCGGAAAATACTTAACGAACAATAAAAAGCGAAACGGTATTAAAGAAGTTACACCTAATCCAAACTCTTTATAAAACTAAAGTAAGCTAAAATCTACCTTTTACTACCACAAGCAACAACATTTAAACATGCGTAAAAAGTTGAAGCTCCTGTGAGGTAAGTATTTCCCACACCTCACAACAACAGTTAAAAAACAATAAGTTCCAAAAACAGATTCGATTATTTAAAAATCACACTCCAAAATAGTTACGAACTAAAGATACTGCTTTAACTAGCGCGCGAGCTTCATCAATAGTGTTGTAAACACCAACGGAAGCGCGATTAGACGCATAAACACCAAAATGCCTATGAATAGGCTGAGCACAATGATGCCCAACGCGAATTGCAATTCCTTGCGCATCCAAAAACTGCCCAACGTCATGAGGATGCACTCCATCAACTTCAAAAGAAACAGTTCCAATGCGATTATTCAAATCAATCGGTCCAAGAACACGAACTCCAGGGATATCTTTTAATTTCAGCAATTCTGCAGCAATCTCATTCTCATGTTTTGCAACACGATTCATATCTAGCGAACGAAGCCAATCTGCAGCAACTCCAGAAGCAACCATTTGCGCAACAGGCTGAGTTCCAGCTTCAAATCTGTAAGGAGCATCCATGTATTGCGCTGGTTTATTCAACCAAGCAAGCTCAACCATTGAACCACCAAAAGACGCAGGTGGAAGAGCTTGAAGTAAATCATGCTTTCCATACAAGAACCCAACTCCAGTAGGACCATACATTTTATGAGCGCTAAAAGCTGCAAAGTCAACATTTAACGCATGGAAATCAACGGGAATGTGTGGCACAGATTGGCATGCATCGAGCACAAAAATCGCCCCAACTTCGTGAGCGCGCTTGCAAATCGGCGGAACGTCTGTAATTGCGCCAGTAACGTTACTAATATGCGTGACTGCAACTATTTTCGTGCGCGAGTCAATTATAGTTTTTAAATAATTTGAATCAGTTCGAACTCGCCCATCTTCACTAACATCAATCCAACGAAGTTCAGCTCCAGTACGAAAAGCAAGCTCTTGAAAAGGCAAAAGTACAGAATGGTGATCTGCACGCGATACTACTATTACATCTCCTTCGTGAAGAGCAAAATTTTTGCGGAAATCAGCAGAATTATCGAAATCAGCAGAATTAGCGAAATCAGCAGAATTAGCGAAATCAGCAGAATTATCACTGTCTTTTTTGTAAATTCTAGCTTTCGCACTAGCGTTACCAATAGAAGTTGCAAGCAAATTCAGCGCGCCCGTAGCACCAGGAGTAACAACAATTTCTTCGCGCCCAGATTCGGCGCAAGCTCCAACAAGTCGCGCAATTTTCGCGCGAGCATCTTCAAACGCAATCGTGCTTAAAGCTGCTAACTCGTGCGCTCCCCTATGAACAGATGCGTTAATAGTTTCGTAAAACTCGCTTTCAGCATCTATTACAACTTGAGGTTTTTGTGCAGTTGCTGCAGAATCTAAGTAAATAAGCGGCTTTCCGTGCATAGTATCGTAAAGCGAATTGCCATGAACTGTGCGGCGTAAAATCGGAAACTGTGCGCGCAAATCGCTAAATTCTCGCATAATATTTTCTTCAGTCATATTAAACCGCCAACTTACGCTTTTATTACGCTTTTTATACCAAACCATTAACGCTATTCTGAACGATTTCGTCATGAATATAGATAGACTAAAACTTAAAGCACGTTTAAGAGCGCTTAAGCAAGCGCAGACTCAGTAGAACCTTCAGGCAAATACTTATCATAGCCTTCTTCTTCCAGCTCGTCTGCAAGCTCAGGTCCTGCAGTCTTCACAAAATGACCTTGAGCAAAAACATGCACAATATCTGGCTTAATATACTTAAGAATTCTCGTATAATGCGTAACCATCATAATACCCAAGCCAGTATTCTCTTTCGCTCTATTCACGCCCTCAGAAACAATACGAAGCGCGTCAACGTCTAGACCAGAGTCAGTTTCGTCTAAAATAGCAAATTTTGGCTTCAAAAGCTCTAGTTGCAAAACTTCTGCACGCTTCTTTTCACCGCCTGAAAATCCTTCATTAACTGAACGCGATGCAAATTTCGGATCCATACGAAGTTTTTTCATAGCATCGCTAAGTTCTTTCACCCAGCTTCTTAAAGATGGAGCAATACCGTCAACTTCTGTTTTTGCAGTGCGAAGAAAATTAGTCATAGAAACACCAGGTACTTCCACAGGGTATTGCATTGCAAGGAACAACCCAGCTTTTGCGCGCTCATCTGGAGTCATTTTCAAAATATCTTCACCGTCAAGCAAAACCTGACCGGAATCAACTTCATATTTCGGATGCCCCGCCAAAGTATAAGCAAGAGTAGACTTGCCGGATCCATTAGGACCCATAATTGCGTGAGTTTCTCCAGAATTAACAGTAAGATTTACACCTTTTAAGATTTGCTTTCTGCCTTCTTTTGTTTCTACAGACGCATACAAATCTTTAATTTCCAAAGTTGACATTATTTTCTCCTATTCTTCAGTTCTCGCAAGTTAGTTTTGTTCAGGATCATTTTGCTTAGAATCTACTGATTTAGCAGTATCCTCAGTTCGCGCAAGACGACGCTCAATCGCATTCATTAAATGATTTACAATTTCTGGAACACCAATTTCTTCAATCAACTCGTTAAAGAATCCACGCACTACTAGCTTTCTCGCTTCAATTTCACTGATTCCGCGCGATTGCAAATAGAAAAGCTCTTCATCGTCAAAACGACCAACAGAACTTGCATGACCAGCTCCAATAATATTTCCATTTTCAATCTCCAAATTCGGCTCAGAATCGGCGATTGCTCCAGGAGTCAAAACTAAATTACGATTCAATTCATACGAATCAGTACCAGGAGCTTCAGGCTTAATAAGCGCGTTTCCAACCCAAGTAGAATGTGCTCCTTTACCTTCTAAAGCACCCTTATACACTACTCTAGACTTACATTCCGGATAATTATGCACAACCATAGTGCGATGCTCAACATGCTCTCCAGGATCAACAAAATACATGCCAAGCATATTCAAATCACCTTGCTCGCCACCAAAATCTTGATCCATACGAATACGAACAACATCTCCACCAAGAGTGACCATTGTGTGACGAAGCGAAGCGCCTAAACCTACGTGAATACGCTGATTTCCAACGTGCTTACTGCCCAAACCCCACTCTTGAATAAACGTTGTAGAAATATGAGAATGCTCACCAAGTATGATTTCTGCGCCTTCAGCAAGTTTTGCACAGCCGGTATGTTCGATAATAATATCTGCGTTTGCACGAGAATCTGCTTCGACTACTAAATGCAGTGCGTCAAGCGTATTAACATTATTACCCTGAATTTTAAGTACGATTGGCTTTTTGATTTCGCCAGATACATGAAGTACGTGTGCTTGTTTCGCTACATTCCAAGCAACTGCAGAAACTCGATCTGACGGCTTTAGATTTGTATGTGGAGCATCTTCCTTCTGTTTTACACTTAAACTTACTTTACCAAATTCGCCAATATAATCATCGTCTAAATCAACTCCACCAACGCCTTCAAGCTTTACTTGAAGACTATTAGCCGGCTCAAAACACTCGAAAAACTCGGAAATTCGCTCTACTGGAGTATATCTCCAATCTTCCTGCTTACGCGTTGGAATCGCAAAATCATCCACGTTAAAAGATCTC
Source organism: uncultured Gardnerella sp. (assembly GCF_947280595.1). Lineage (NCBI taxonomy): Bacteria > Bacillati > Actinomycetota > Actinomycetes > Bifidobacteriales > Bifidobacteriaceae > Gardnerella > uncultured Gardnerella sp. The sequence goes on from NZ_CAMYOS010000008.1 coordinate 55,509, forward strand.
ACAGATTTGTCGGCACTAGAAGGCATTGCTGCAGGAACAGCGTACGGATCTAGAGGATCTGAAACAGGAATTGCTATTTCTTTTTGATTCATGTTATTGCCCAAATTTTTAGTTAAATTTTCGCTCAAATTATTACCAACTTCATTGCCAACTTTATTGCCAACTTTATTACCCAAATTCTCGCCCAAATTCTCACACATTATCCAACAGAACCTTCCATTTGCAATTCAACTAATCTATTAAGCTCAAGTGCATACTCCATTGGCAACTCGCGACTAATCGGCTCTACAAAGCCACGAACAATCATTCCCATAGCTTCTTTTTCTTCAAGCCCACGGCTCATCAAATAAAATAGCTGATCTTCAGAAACCTTGGAAACAGTGGCTTCATGAGCCATAGAAACGTCATCTTCACGAACATCAACATGAGGATACGTATCTGACCTTGAAAAATCATCAACAAGCAATGCGTCACACACAACAGAGGAACTAGATCCTTTAGCACCTTTAACAATCTTCACAAGACCACGGTAAGCAGAACGCCCACCACCACGCGAAATAGACTTAGCAACAATCGTAGAACTCGTGTGCGGAGCTAAATGAATCATTTTTGCGCCTGTATCTTGATATTGCCCACGACCTGCAAAACTCAAAGACATTGTTTCAGCTTTAGCATATGGTTCTGCAAGAATACAAGCAGGATACTTCATAGTAGCTTTAGATCCAATATTTCCGTCAACCCACTCCATTGTGCCACCTTCACGCACATAAGCGCGCTGAGTGACTAAATTATAAACATTATTCGACCAATTTTGAACAGTTGTGTAACGAACTCGAGCATGCTTTTCAACAATAATCTCAACATTTGCAGCATGAAGTGAATCCGTAGAATAAATTGGAGCAGTGCAACCCTCTACGTAATGAACGTAAGAACCTTCGTCTGCAATAATAAGCGTGCGTTCAAATTGCCCCATATTCGGCGTGTTAATGCGGAAATAAGCTTGAAGCGGAATATCAACATGAACGCCTTTTGGTACGTAAACAAATGATCCGCCACTCCAAGCAGCTGTGTTAAGAGCAGCAAACTTGTTGTCGTCAACTGGAATCACAGTTGCAAAATACTTTTTTACAAGCTCCGGATACTTTTGAACTGCTGTATCTGTATCTACGAAAATCACACCTTGAGATGCCAAATCTTCGCGAATCGAATTATAAATAACTTCAGATTCATATTGTGCAGCAACACCTGAAACTAAGCGCTTTTTCTCAGCTTCTGGAATACCCAAGCGATCATAAGTGTTACGAATATCCTCAGGCAAATCATCCCAAGTTTTCACTTGATCGTGAACAGGACGCACGTAGTACTTGAAATCATCTGCATCAAAACCGCTTAAATCAACACCCCAATCCGGCATAGGCTTTTGTAAAAAGGCGCGATATCCTTGCAAACGAAGATTAAGCATCCACTCGGGCTCGTTTTTATCTGCAGAAATCGCACGAACAACAGATTCATCAATACCCTTTTTTGCAGCCTCGCCGGCAGCATCAGAATCATGCCAACCGTAATTATATTCACCAAATTCAGCTACAATCTGCTCATCTTTACGAATCTTTTCTTCATTAACGCGAGCGCGATCAGCCACATACTGGCTCATTTCCACGTCTGCAGCTGTATTATTTGCTGTATTGTGAAAATCATTCGCATTAACGCACATAACGCCTCCAATAGCGCAATTCACTAAGGGTAAATGTAGTAAAAACACTTACCCTAACATCTATAAATTATCCCTAATATAAAGGTTACATCGAGAAAGCTCGCAGCGGTATAGAATGCATAACGCAAAACGTAATTTTTATCACAGTAACACTTAATGAAATAGCAAGAATGGAAAGATGGGATAGAGATATGGGAAATAAATAGGTGGGAAATAGCGAGAAGAAATGTATATAAAAAATAAATAGATGGGAAATAGCGAGAATGGAAATAGCAACAGGCGCATCTTCCTTGATACACCTGTTACGCATTAACAAATTAAATTATACTTACAACGCAATATTAAATTACGCTAAATCCACTATCTAGATTCACCAACTAGATTTACTATCTAGATTCACTATCTATATAGTAACAGAACGCGACTCTATCTCTTCTCTTGTAGGAGCAAGAACTAAATCTTTAACTAATTCACGAGTACGCAACTGACTACTAGGCTCTAAACCGTCATCTGTAATAACAACATCAACTTGATCAAATCGCGCAAAAAGCGAAAGAGAAGTACACTTCCACTTAGTATGATCAGTCAAAATAATAGTGCGATCCGCAATATCCATCAAAGCCATATCAGTAGCAGCTTCAAGCGAATTTGGCATAAGGAATCCACGCGGCAAAGAAACTGAATGAGTTCCCAAGAACACAGTATTAACGCGCAATGATGCCACAACTTTATCTGCAATAGGACCAACAAGCGAATTCGAACGCGTAATAACACCGCCAGTTACAATAACCTCAACATCCTTTGACTCGAGCGCTTGAACTAACTCCGCTACAGGAATTGAATTAGTTAAAATAGTAATTCCTGCAGCTTGACGCGACTCTAACAAATGCTGAGCAAACACATACGCTGTAGTGCCGCCACCAATAGCAATAACATCTCCAGGTTGCACATAATCCACTGCTTTACGCGCAATAGCATCCTTCAAGCCAATATCCATTTGAGATTTTACAGAAAATAAAGGCTCACTTAACAACGTATTAGTAGTTACAGCACCACCGTGTACGCGTTTAAGTAAACCCTTATCAGACAACTCGCTTATATCTCTACGTATAGTCATGGCACTTACTGCAAGTTCTTTAGATAAAGCAGTAATACGAACTGCACCGCGAGTACGCAGACGATTCAAAATCAAATGTTGACGCTGTGAAGAAATCATATTAACATTATCGCACACATATACGCAAAAAACAAACTCAATTGAGCGTTTCTATGTGCGAAGTGCAATGCAACGCACAAATAAAAGCAAATAAGAGAATCTACACGCAAAAAACGCACAAAATCGAACGTAATTAAAATACGATAATTAACTCGTCTTAAGCGTCAACACCAACAGCATCAGAAACATGCTCATAACCATCCGCTTTAAGCAATCTAGCTAAACCACGCTTAAGAACGCTAATCTGCTGAGGTCCTCTATACATAAGAGAAGAAATAAACATCACTAAATCAGATCCAGCACGAATCTTCTCATATGCTTGACGAGGAGTAGAAACTCCACCAACGCCAGCAATCGTAAAACGATCTCCAAAAGCAGCGCGAGTTTTGCGAATAAGCTCATTACTTGCTTTATAAGCAGGAGAACCAGAAATACCACCTTGCAAATCAGAAGGAATATTCAAACCTATGCGATTCTTACGTAAATTCGCAATAGTTACTCCATCAACTTTATGCTCGTTAAGAACATCTAAAAGCGACTTAAACTGCTCCCAGCCCCCCGGCAATTCCAAAGGCATTTTAACAAGCGTTGGCTGAGACCGCTCAACTTTATCTAACACTGTAAAAAGCTTATCCAATGCATCAGGATCACTAAAAGGCTCTCCAGCGCGAGTATTCGGGCACGAAATATTCACTTCAATCATCGAAGTGCGATCAGCTGCACGCTCAAGAGATATACGATAATCTTCAATTCCTTCGTCTAAATCGCCGACTAAATCGTCATTTGTACGCGCAATAGACACAGAAATCACCATAGAGCGCATGGAAGTAAACGCCTTTTCAGCGCGAGAAACAACAGCATCACAACCGTCATTACTTAAACCAGCATGCACAAGAATCGAATCATACTCAGGAAAACGGTGATACCAAGGCTTTTCATTACCTGCACAAGGACGCGATGTAGTAGATCCAACTGTTTCAAAACCAAATCCAGCATTATCTAGAACATACGTTAAATCACAATTTTTATCTAATCCAGCGCTTAAACCAAAAGGATTATCAAAATGCAATCCCATAACATCAGTTTCAAGCACAGGATCAGTGTAATTGAGAGTCGATCTTAAAAGCCACATTAGCAACTGGTTATTTTCGCAAGATTTGCACAACGCAATCATGCGATCGTGAGCTTCATCTGGAGGAATGTTAAAAACCATATGAGGCTTAATCACATGTTTATAAGCAAACGTAAACAAATCCGTTGCAGCCATATTAACCGCGTTCGCGAGCGCATTATTAGAAACGTATTTCTTAAGCGACTTTTTTGAGCCTGAAGCTGAATTTACAGTTGTCATACTCTAATATTAAAGCTCAACTCAAATAACAGCAAATTTTTAATCATTGCCTTCTTCGCCAGCATCTCCTGCGCCACCATCTCCGGCACCGCCTGTACCGCCGGCACCGCCAGTGGTAGTTTGCTCACCAGATTGAGATCCACTACGCGAATTGCGTTGCTCACGAGCAGCTTCACGCTGAGCATCTGCATCACGCTCAGCTTGACCCTCATCATCTTGCAACCTTCTATAACCTGAAGGCATAGAGCCACCAGCCATAAAATCAGGATCTGGCTGTCCGTAATCATTATCTTGCGGAATATTAGCTGCAGAAAGATAATCATTCATAAACGCTTTGAAAGCAGGCGCTGCAATAGTTACACCATACCAAGTACCACGGCGAACACCTTTAATAGTCGCTCCATTAAAGCTCTTAGGATGCTCAGCATTACCAATAGCAACGAAAGCAGCAACTTGATTAGGAACAAAACCACCTGTAAGCATATAAGTATCCTGGTTAGTACCAGTCTTAGCAAAAGTCTTACGACCATTAGCAAGCTGTGCAGGACGAGCTACACCACTAGGCTGAACAACACCTTGATTCATAGCAAAAGCTACAGTTTGCGCAACCTTCTTAGGAATTGCTTGATGGCAATGAGCGCTTGGAACACGCAAACGTTTTCCGCTTTTATCTACAACTCGCTTAATTGCAATAGGATCACACTGAACTCCATTAGCCCCAATAGTCGCATAAGCATTAGCCATAGTAAGTGGAGAAGCTTGAACAGAACCAATTAACATAGCCGGATTCATAGAGTTCTTAGAGAACACATCTTCCTGACCGTACGGAGAATTATGGTATCCAATAGTTCTAGCTGCTTCAGCAACAGCACACAATTTAATTTGAGAACCAATAGCAGCCTGAATAGTGTTATGAGAATGAACAAGACCCATTAAAGGAGTTTCAACACTGACATTTCCACCACCAGCGTTATGAACAGACCAACGTCCTTGTCCACGATACCTTGCACAAGAAAAATCTGAATTATTATACAAAGTGCTTGTATGCAAAGGCGTGTTTATTGATTTGCCTGCTAAAAGCCAAGCAACCATATTAAACGGTTTCCAAGTAGAACCAATCTGCCAGCCAAGACCGCCACCGTCACGTTCATCAACAGCATAGTTAATAGCAGTATGAGTTGGATCTAGCCTTGCAGCATCAGTTGCATCATAAATACGATTGCTACCAAATCCAAGAACTTCACCAGTACCAGGCTTAATAGCTGCAATCGAAACTTCAAATCCGCTTTTATCATTGACAGGAACAGTATCACGAGCTGTTTTCATAGCAGCTGCATTTGCTTTAATATCCATTGTGGAATAAATATCAAGTCCACCTTCGTTAAGCAACTTTTTACGTGCTAAAACACTGCTACCAAACTCACGAGAATTAAGAATTTTCTTAGTTACATAATCGCAGAAGAACGCTGAGTCACCAGCAGCTTGACAACCAATATGAGATATATTTCTTTGAATATTCAAAGTATCTTTAATAGGAGTTGCACAAGCTTTATCGTGCTCACTCTTGGAAATAAAACCTTGACGTAACATCAAATCCAAAACAGTATTACGCTGAGTTTGAGAAGCTTTTTGATTGCTTTCAATTGAAGGATCAAAACGCGAAGGATTCTTAGTAATAGCAGCAATAGTAGCAGATTGTACAAGATTAAGATCAGCAGCAGTAGTATTGAAATATCGTTTTGCTGCCATCTCAACGCCATACAAATTATTGCTACCAAATTGCGCTATATTTAAGTATCCTTGCAAAATTTCCAGCTTTGAGTACTTTTTCTCAATTTGGATAGCTATAAGCATTTCTCGCAACTTGCGAGCTATAGTTCCTTCAGACGCATGATATTCAGAGATAGGATCGTTATCGTCATGCGCTTTAATCATAAGAACATTTTTTACGTATTGCTGTGTGAGAGAAGATCCACCTTGCATACTTGAATGCCTAATAAAAGTTTGAACAAATGCGCGCATAACACCTTGCACATCTACACCTGAATGTTCAAAAAATCGGCGATCTTCACGAGCAACCATTGCTCGTTGCATGTATTTTGAAATTTTACGTAAAGGAACAACAGTACGATTTTGAGCATAAAATGTTGCAATCACAGTTTTACCGTCTGCAGCAAAAATACGCGATTTCTGAGGTAAAGCTGTAACGTCAAAATCTATTCCATCAACTCTAAGTGAAGGCACAACAGACTTCACTACGCTGTTCACGCTCATAACTCCAGGAACGAATAATATACTTAATGCACCACCGCCGCACACGCACAATAAAACGTACGTGAGGAACAGTGCTAATACACGATGAACAGTAAGTGAATTCTTTTTAGGCATGCGTACTATTCTAAAGGTTTCCCTCTACTTGATAAACATTTAAACATTTATAAAACATTTATAAAACATTTATAAACTTTAACATTTGAATATTTTAAACTTGAACATTTAAATATTTATAAAAAACGAGCCAGGAATAATCCTGACTCGTTTAAGTTAAATTTCGAGGTAATTATAAAAGATAATCATAAAACATAATTGCAAAAGCAACTAGAATCACAATATATCTAACTCACTATACCCCTGCGGCCTATTAAGCCTCTGCAGCCACCTTCGTTGCAGCTTCAGCTTCTTTAACGACTGCCTTCTTTGGGCTTACTGGCTCAACAACAAGCTCAATAATAGCCTGTGGAGCAGTATCGCCACGGCGAGGAGCAATCTTCACGATGCGGGTATATCCGCCTTCGCGTTGCTGCATCTGCTCAGCAATCGAAGTGAAGAGAGTGTGAACCACGGATTTATCGCGGATCACGCGCAACACGCGACGACGTGAATGCAAATCGCCACGCTTAGCGAATGTAACCAAACGCTCAGCAAGTGGACGAAGACGCTTTGCCTTTGGCAGAGTCGTCACAATACGACCGTGCTGGAAAAGGCTGGTCGCCATGTTGGCCAGCATCAGGCGCTCATGAGCTGGGCTAGAAGCCAGACGAGGGCCTTGTTTCGGTGTAGGCATTGTTACTCCTTATTGCCGTAATATTCAGGTGGGCATCAACCCGAACATCCGAACACTACGGCGATTGCAGGGATACTTCTTACTCGTCTTCAGGAGAGAAGAAAGTACCACCTTCGAGATTATTGGCGTCAAAGCCAATCGGTGAAGCCTTCAATGACAATCCCATGGATTGCAACTTTTCTTTCACTTCATCGATGGATTTCATGCCGAAATTACGAATATCGAGCAAATCCTGCTCAGTGTGAACAACCAATTCACCGACTGTATGAATACCTTCACGCTTTAAGCAATTGTAGCTACGTTGCGTAAGATTCAAATCTTCAATCGGGATAGCCATTTGGGAATCAGCTTCCTCAGTGGCAGGAGCTGGACCTACTTCTACGCCTTCAGCCTCTTCGTTAAGCTCACGGCAAAGACCGAAAAGCTCAACTAAGGTTGAACCAGCGGATGCAACTGCATCACGTGGAGAAATAGCCGGCTTGGTTTCCACATCCAGGATGAGCTTATCGAAGTCCGTGCGCTGTTCCACGCGGGTAGCTTCGACCTTATAGCTCACCTTTAATACTGGTGAGTAGATCGAATCCACAGGAATGCGACCGATTTCGCTATTCTCCTGCTTATTCATCTGAGCTGGAACATAGCCACGGCCGCGCTCAACAGTAAACTCAATCTCAAGTTCACCATCTTCTGCGAGAGTAGCAATATGCATCTCAGGATTAGCAATAGTGACACCAGCCGGAGGAGTAATATCTCCAGCAGTTGCTTCACCTTTGCCATTCTTTCGAAGATACATAACTACTGGCTCGTCGTACTCACTAGTGAGCACAATACCTTTGATGTTCAGTAGGATTTCAGTGACATCCTCTTCAACACCTGGCAGAGTCGTAAACTCATGAAGAGCACCAGAAATACGTACCGATGTAACGGCAGCTCCTGGAATAGAGCTCAACAATGTACGACGCAGCGAATTGCCGAGCGTGTAGCCAAAACCTGGCTCCAACGGCTCAATAGTAAAGCGAGAACGCTGGGGATTCAGTGATTCCTCGGTAAGTGTCGGACGCTGTGCGATAAGCACTTTGGTATCCTTTCAGCTTCTGGTCGGTGGTGCACTCGCCGCCCATAAGCGGGTTGGATGGATGGATTCGTAAGAGTGCTCAGACGCGGCGACGCTTTGGTGGGCGTACGCCGTTATGCGCTTGCGGGGTGACGTCGGTAATAGAACCAACTTCGAGACCCGCGGATTGAAGGGAACGGATAGCGGTTTCACGACCGGAACCTGGACCCTTAACAAACACATCGACCTTCTTAAGGCCGTGCTCCATAGCCTTGCGAGCAGCAGCCTCAGCGGCCATACCTGCAGCGTAAGGAGTCGACTTACGGGAACCCTTAAAGCCGACATCACCACCGGAAGCCCAAGAAAGGACTGCACCGGATGGATCGGTGATGGAGATAATCGTGTTATTAAATGTTGACTTAATATGCGCCTGCCCAACCGGTACCGACTTGCGGTCCCGGCGACGCGGCTTGCGCGAGGCTTGCTTTGCAGCTGCCATTGACCCTCGTTTCCTAATTACGAATGAGTTGGTAATGTCTAGGCGATGGAAATCAACCCGTGGCCTAGAGCCGACCACCGACTACTATCGGGTGGCCTTCTTCTTCCCGGCGACAGTACGCTTTGGACCCTTACGGGTGCGAGCATTAGTCTTAGTACGCTGACCACGCACAGGAAGACCCTTGCGATGACGCTGGCCTTGATAGCAGTTGATCTGAATCTTACGACGAATATCGGCGTCGATTTCACGACGCAAATCGCCCTCGATCTTGTAATTAGCTTCGAGATAATCACGCAAGGTGATCAATTGATCATCAGTAAGATCCTTGACGCGGGTATCCGGATTAACACCGGTCGCGGCAAGCGTTTCCTTAGCGCGAGTACGTCCTACACCAAAAATATAAGTGAGGGCGATCTCAATGCGCTTCTCATTGGGAATATCTACTCCGGCAAGACGTGCCATTGTAATTCCTTTACTGTTACGCAGGTCGTGCACCAAATCTTCCGCAATTACGGCCTGGGCCTGCGCACCCAGGGTTCAGTACTATATCGCAACTTTAACAGCTGAAACATTTGTTAGTACTGTGATTTAGTGCCTTTCTTATTTCTTTATTTCCGCGATGGGAATCTACTCAGCCCTGACGCTGCTTATGACGTGGGTTGGTGCAGATCACCATGACGCGGCGTTTGCGTTTGATCACACGGCAATTGTCGCAGATCTTTTTAACACTCGGGCTGACCTTCATGGTTTTCCTTTTTTCTTGTACCTTACTTGTATCGGTACGTAATACGCCCACGGTTCAAATCGTATGGACTCATTTCTAACACAACACGATCTTGCGGCAGAATACGAATATAATTCTTACGCATTTTGCCTGAGATTGTAGCGAGCACGATGTGTTCATTCTCAAGCTGCACGCGAAACATTGCATTTGGTAATGCTTCAACTACTCTGCCTTCGACTTCAATCACACCGTCTTTTGCCATGAGCCTCGTTCCGTTCCTTGGACATAATACTTTGCGCGTCCGAAGACACACCAATCTTTAATAATACAGCAAAAGCGCCCAATACGACACACGGCGTGTCGCACTAGGCGCAAATAATCAAATTAGTTCAGCTCAAAGATTGAATAATGCGATGACTAATATCACTCACATCACCAACGCCATCAACCTCAACTAATTGGCCACGACTATCGTAAATATCAAGCAATGGCGCTGTTTCACGCTCATAAGTTTCAAGACGCTTAGTAATCACTTCAGGAGTATCATCAGAACGACCTTGCTCAACTGCACGCTTTTTCATACGCTCAAAAAGCACGTCACGCTCTGCTTCTAAAGCAATCACGTGATCTAAAGGAGTACCAAGCTCTTCAAGCATAGAATCCAAAGCCTTAACTTGAGAAGCGTTACGAGGATACCCATCAAGAATCCAGCCATTCTTTGCATCATCTTGAGCCAAACGATCCTTAACAATGCTATTTGTAAGCTCATCAGGAACTAACTCGCCTTTATCAAGATATCCTTGAACTTTCTTTCCGAGCTCAGTTTGATTTTTAAGATTGTACCGGAAAATATCTCCAGTAGATATAGCAGGAATACCGTAATGTTCACTCAACAACGCAGCCTGAGTACCTTTGCCAACGCCTTGCGGTCCCATAATCAGCAATCGCATATAAATTCTCCTTAAATGTAACGCCTATATCAGGCATCACTAAATATTATTTACTCAGATACTTGCTCTTGAGAAACTTGTTTATTGTTCTGTGGCTTTTGCTCATCGTGATTAAACAAGAAACCAGCATACTGGAACTGCTCAGTCTGAGCTAATGCTTGACGTAATGTATCCAATCCAACGCCTGCAATAATCAGAATTGTAGTTCCACCGAATGGCAACTTAGTATTCAGATGCAAAGCCATAATCAATACAGTCGGAATCAAAGCAACAAACAACAAGTAAACAGCTCCAACAGTATTCAATCTATTCATAACGTAGCTCAAATACTTACTAGTGGCACTACCTGCGCGAACACTTGGAATAAATCCGCCATATTCTTTCATATTGTCTGCAGTTTCATCTGGATTAAAAGTAATCTCAGTGTAGAAGAAGCAGAAGAATACAATCATCAAAGCATACAAAGCGATATACCAAACAGATGTTGTGTTTGCAAAATTAGCGTTAATCCATCTAACCCATTCTTTAGAAGGATCTGCGAATTGCGCTATAAGCGTAGGAACTGCGAGAATGGAAGACGCGAAGATTGGTGGTATAACGCCGCTCATGTTAATCTTCAAAGGAAGATACGTTGAAGATCCGCCATACATCTTTCGACCAATCATACGGCGAGTGTATTGAACAGGAATACGACGTTGTGCAAGTTCCACAAAATCAACGAAAACAAGAATAACAAGCAAGACTCCGGTAACAATACCAAACTTTACCCAATCGCCATCGCGACCGTTAGTACCCCATCCAATATTCCATAATTGAGGCAAGAATCCAGAGCAAATAGACATGAAGATTAAGACAGACATGCCTTGACCGATGCCTTTATCGGTTATAAGTTCTGCCATCCACATGATAAGACCTGTGCCGCCGGTCATAATAATAATCATGATTGGCAAATTACTTGCATCTGGAATAACACTACCCTGGCAACGACCACCGAACAAAGCTCCAGAACGCGCTGTAATCAAGATAGTAGTAGACTGCAAAACAGCTAAACCAACAGTTAGATAACGAGTATACTGAGTAAGCTTAGTTTCTCCAGACTGTCCTTCTTTATGCAAAGCTTCAAAGCGTGGAATTGCAACTCGCAATAACTGAATCACAATTGATGCAGTAATATATGGCATCACGCCTAAAGCAAAGATAGAAAGCTGCAAAAGAGAGCCACCAGAGAACAAATTGACTAAGCCAATGAAGTTCTCGCTAGAAGAAGCTAGATTTGTGGTACATTCACGTACTATCTTATAGTCCACACCCGGAATCGGGATGAACGAACCAATACGATAAATAATTATCATTGCGAAGACGAAAAGGATTTTATTCCTCAACTCCTTCGTCTTGAAGGCCTGGATTAACGTTTTCACCTGGGTCTTCCTCCCCTTTCGCGCGACTTCTAGACGCAAACCAGTTAAAAAACAAACTCTGTTGCAATAGTGTAACCTACGGTATCTACCGGCGCGCCGTTAAGAAAAATAGCTCGAAACGATTGCAAACAAATAGAATCTAAATAGCAGATAATCCCCCCAGCATAAGCCGGAGGGATTATCAAAAAATTTAAGTGACTAAAAATTAGTTTAGAACTAATTACTCTTCACTAACAGAGCCACCAGCAGCTTCAATCTTAGCTTTGGCGGATGCAGAAGCCTTTACACCTTTAAGATTCAAAGCAACAGTTAATTCACCATCGCCCAAAACCTTAACAGGATAGCCATCACGCACAGCGCCCTTGACTACCAAGTCTGCAACATTAACTTCGCCACCCTTTGGGAAAAGCTCAGCAAGAGCTGCAACGTTTACAACTTGGAATTCCTTCTTGAAAGGACTTCTGAAGCCACGAAGCTTAGGTAAACGCATGTAAAGTGGAAGCTGGCCACCTTCAAAGCCTGGACGAACTTGGTAACGCTTCTTCGTACCTTTATCGCCACGGCCAGAGGTTTTACCTTTTGAGCCTTCGCCACGACCAACACGAATGCGATCTTTATTAGCTCCTGGAGCTGGACGCAACGTGTGCATGTGCAACATTGGTTCTTCATTAGCCATAATCAGTCAACCTCCTCAACGCTTACAAGATGGCGCACAGCCATTACCAAGCCACGATTGACTGGAGTATCTTCACGAACTACGCTATGACCAATCTTATGAAGGCCAAGAGTACGCACATTCGCGCGCTGACGCTCGGTTGAATGAACCAAACCGTGCACCAGAGTGATCTTCAAATTAGACATCACTCACCATCCTTTGCAGCTTGAGCCTTTGCAGCTTGAGCATCTTCGCGAGCCTTGCGTGCTTCAGCGATGCCAGTAGCACGTTCGCGAAGCAAAGCATCAGGAGCAATCTCCTCAAGTGAAAGACCACGACGAGCAGAAATCTCTTCTGGCTCTTCAAGCTTCTTCAAAGCATCCACAGTTGCACGAACCACATTTACAGCGGTTGCAGAGCCCATGGACTTGGTGAGAATATCGGTGATGCCAGCGCATTCCATAACGGCACGCACAGCACCTCCAGCGATTACACCAGTACCAGGAGCAGCTGGACGAAGCAGAACAGTACCAGCAGCATCGTGACCGATCACTGGATGAGTGACGGTGCCACGAATACGTGGAACAGTAAACATATGCTTCTTAGCGTCTAGCTGACCTTTAGCAATTGCAGCTGGAACTTCGCGAGACTTACCGTAACCAACACCAACAGTGCCCTTACCATCGCCTACAACAACAAGTGCTGCAAAGCTGAAAGTACGACCACCTTTGTGGGTCTTTGAAACACGGTTAATAGTTACAACGCGATCTAAAAGCTCTTCACCGCGGTTTTCTTCACGACGGCTACGACGCTCACCACGCTTGCCCTCGCCCTTAGAACGGCGAGAACGGCGGTCATCATTGCGTTCCTCAGCGGATGCCTGAGTGTTCTGAGTTTCTTCAGCCACTTGGGTTTCCTTTTCGTTGTCGCTCACAGTGCCAGACCTCCCTGACGAGCGCCTTCAGCAACAGCTGCGACGCGACCATGATATTTATTACCGCCACGGTCGAAGACTACAGCGGTTATGCCCGCTTCCTTCGCCTTAGCCGCGATTAACTCGCCAACCTTAGTTGCAGCTTCAGTCTTAGTTCCGGTGAAACCGGCAAAATCAGAAGTCAAAGTGGAAGCACTTACTAAAGTAATACCTTTAGTGTCATCCACAATTTGAGCAACCATATGACGATTGGAACGAGAAACGACCAAACGAGGACGCTCCGATGTGCCGGAGATACGCTTACGAAGACGGGCGTGACGACGCAAACGCGCAACTTTCGTACCTTTACCGAAAATCTTGACGCTCATATCACTTACCAGCCTTTCCAGCCTTGCGCAGGATACGCTCATCTGAGTACTTGATGCCCTTACCCTTGTAAGGCTCAGGAGCGCGTAGCTTGCGAATATTTGCAGCAACCTGACCAACGACCTGCTTATCAGTGCCCTTGACGATTACTTGGTTGGGATTCGGCAACTCTAATTCGATGCCTTCAGGAGGTTCAATAGTAATCGTATGCGAATAACCGAGTGAGAACTCAACGCCCTTGCCCTTCTTCGCTGCACGATAACCAGTACCAACAATATCCAAAGTCTTAGCGTAACCATCATGAACGCCCTTAACAATGGATGCAACGATTGCACGAGCCAAACCATGCTTTGCACGAGTTGGACGCAAATCGTCAGCTGGAGTTAATACAACCTGTCCATCAGCAACTTCAGCAGTAATGCCTTCTGGGATTACATAAGTATCAGAACCTTTAGCACCCTTAGCACTAAAAGCCTGACCATCAATTTTCACTTCCACGCCTTGAGGAATGTCGACGGGGAGCTTACCAATATGCGATGCCATTTTCAGCTCTCCTTTCTCACCATACGTAAGCGACAATTTCGCCGCCAATGCCTCTGTCGAGGCATTCCTTCTGGGTCAACAATCCCGAGCTGGTCGAGATAATTGCAATACCGAGACCACCAAGAGGCATTGGCAAAGAGTCTGACTTTGCGTAACGACGCAAGCCTGGCTTAGAAATGCGCTTAATGCCCTGGATGGAACGCTGACCATTGGAACCGTACTTCAACGTAATTTCCAAAGTCTGTCCAACCTTGGCTTCCTTAGCAGCAAAGTCTTTAATATAACCTTCGCGCTTCAGAATCTCGGCGATATTCGCCTTGAATTTGGAGTACGGCATATCAACTGTATCGTGCTTTGCCGCACTCGCATTACGCAGACGTGTCAACATATCTGCGATAGGATCTGTCATTGTCATGTGGGCTAACGCCCTTTCTCGCCGTGGTTTCCACCGCCCATATATGAAAATTTGTCTTCGGGCAGTGGACCTTCAGCGTCGATATTTACCAACTGGACTTCGTAACACCCGGCAACTCACCGCGATGAGCCTTCTCACGAAGGCAAACACGGCACAGACCGAACTTGCGATACACGGAGTGAGGACGACCACAAACCTGGCAACGCGTATAAGCGCGTACCTTGAACTTCGGCTTAGCGGCCGCCTTGTTTTTCAGAGCGGTTTTTGCCATTTCAGTTCTCCTTGAATGGGAAACCGAGGTGCTTAAGCAAAGACTTGGCCTCCACATCGTCCTTGGTGGTAGTCACCACGGTGATGTCCATACCACGCTGATGATCAATCGAGTCAGGATCAATCTCATGGAACATTGACTGTTCTGTAAGACCAAAGTTGTAATTACCCTGACCGTCAAACTGGTTACCATTGATACCGCGGAAATCGCGAATACGAGGCAGAGCCAGAGTGAGAAGACGATCCAAGAACTCCCACATACGATCGCCGCGAAGAGTTACATAAGCACCAATAGCCTGTCCTTCACGCAAATGGAACTGCGCAACAGACTTCTTAGCCTTGGTGACTTTTGGCTTCTGACCGGTAATCAAAGTGAGATCTTTAATCGCTCCTTCAATAAGCTTTGAGTCACGAGCAGCTGCGCCGACGCCCATAGAAACGACGATCTTTTGCACGCGAGCAACTTGCATAGGATTTGTGTGGCCAAATTCCTTTTCCAAAGCTGGAACGATTTGATCATTATATTGCTGTTTTAAGCGCGGAGTTGCCGGTGCCTCAACTGTAGTATCGGTCATGCCAGCTCCTTTCCGGACTTCTTGGCGACACGCACGCGCACGGTTTTCACCTTGCCGTCACGAGCCTCTTGCTTGACGATCACGCCCACGCGGGTAGGCTGCTTAGTTTCTGGGTCAATAACCATCACATTAGAGCGATGTATTGGAGCTTCAACAGAAACAATGCCTGCCTGCTGACCCTGCTGGGTAGCACGGACATGCTTCTTAACAACCTGTACACCCTCTACAATAAGACGGTCCTCAGGAAGTACACGAAGTACTTTACCTTCTTTACCGCGATCCTTACCGCGAATGACCTTTACTTGGTCGCCGGACTTAATTTTGGCTACCATCTCAGATCACCTCCGGGGCGAGGGACACAATCTTCATGAAGCGCTTATCACGCAATTCACGACCGACTGGTCCAAAGATACGAGTGCCTTTTGGTTCACGGCCAGAGCCGAGAATGACGGCGGCGTTCTCATCGAACTTAATATAGGAACCATCGACACGACGATGTTCCTTGACAGTACGGACGACGACAGCCTTGACTACGTCGCCTTTCTTGACCGACCCGCCAGGGATCGCGTCCTTGACGGAGGCGACGATGATGTCGCCGATGCCGGCATAGCGTCGCTTCGATCCACCGAGCACGCGGATGGCAAGTAATTCCTTAGCACCCGTGTTGTCGGCGACATGAAGCCGCGTTTCCTGCTGAATCATTGATTCTCCTTAGCCGAGCTGGTTCTCCCCACTCACCCGCGAATATTCATAAGAATAAACACGGGTGAAGTGCGGAGCCTTGCCGAACTTGTTTACTTGGCGCGCTCGATAATAGATTCGAGACGCCAGCACTTGGTCTTGCTCACGTGCCGAGTTTCCATAATACTCACGAGGTCGCCAACATGTGCCTCGTTGTGTTCATCATGGGCTTTGACCTTGCTGGTGGAACGAACAACCTTACCGTAAAGTGGGTGGGTTGAACGCTGTTCCAACTCGACAGTAATCGTCTTGTCCATGGCTTCGGACACGACGTAGCCGCGACGAACCTTGCGGAAGTTGCGCTCTTGGTTCTCAGCCATGCTTACTTCTCCTTGACCTCAGTCACGCTTGGCTCTTGGCTAATGCCGAGTTCACGCTCACGTAGGACAGTATACATCCTAGCAATGTCGTGCTTGACAGCCTTGAGGCGAGCGGTGTTTTCAAGTTGACCTGTTGCTGCTTGGAAGCGCAAGTTAAAAAGCTCTTCCTTTGACTTCTTCAAGAAGCCTTCAATTTCAGCATTGGTCTTCTCGTTCAAATTCTTGATGGTGTAGTCTGCAGTTCCGACTGGCATCAGATGTCACCGCCTTCACGCGCAATAACACGGCATTTCATAGGGAGCTTATCGATGGCGCGGCGCAAAGCCTCGCGAGCGATGTCCTCAGAAACACCACCGATTTCAAACATTACACGTCCTGGGTGGATATTTGCAATCCAGAATTCTGGAGCGCCCTTACCTGAACCCATTCGTGCACCAAGCGGATGCTTGGTCAATGGACGATCTGGGAAGACCGTAATCCACACACGACCGCCACGCTTAATGTAACGAGTCATGGCAATACGGGCTGCCTCGATCTGACGGTTAGTGATGTACGCCGGAGCAAGCGCCTGAATACCGAAATCACCAAAAGCAATTGCGGTACCACCCTTAGACATGCCGCTTCGGGTAGGACGGTGCTGCTTGCGATATTTTGTCCTCTTTGGGATAAGCATCTGCTCACTCCTTCGTTTCCGTTGCGGCAGGTGCTTCAGCAGCTACAGCTTCAGCTGGCTTTTCAGCCTGTGCTTCAGTCGCTTTCTGCTGGTTAGCAGAGCGAGAACCACGACGTGTGCGGCGTTCTCCACCACGACGTCCTTCACGCTTACCCTGCTGAGCCTGCTGCTCTTCGAACTCACGCTCAGTCATATCACCCTTGTAAATCCAGACTTTTACGCCAATACGGCCGTAAGTAGTCTTAGCTTCAAAGAAGCCGTAATCAATAAGGGCGCGAAGTGTCTGCAGTGGAACACGACCCTCACGGTAAAACTCAGAACGGCTCATTTCCGCGCCACCAAGGCGACCGGAAAGCTTAATACGGATACCTTTTGCACCAGCGCGCATAGCATCCTGCTGTGCCTTACGCATAGCACGACGGAATGTAACGCGGTTTGTCAACTGTTCCGCAATACCCTGAGCAACCAATTGAGCGTCGAGTGCAGCATTCTTCACTTCGAAGATATTAAGCTGTACTTGCTTGCCCGTGAGCTTCTCTAGCTTTGCACGAACGCGCTCAGCTTCTGCACCACGACGACCGATAACGATACCTGGACGAGCAGTGTGAATATCCACACGCACTCTGTCACGAGTACGCTCGATAACGATACGAGAAACGCCTGCACGTTCGAGGTCATGGCTCATTTCCTTGCGAATCTTGTCATCCTCAAGAACGAAGTCACGGTAACGCTCGCCGGATTTAGTAGAATCGGAGAACCACTTAGAACGATGATTCTCGGTAATGCCCAGGCGATAGCCGAAAGGATTGATCTTCTGACCCATCTTTAGCGATCCCCTTCCTTAAGCGAGACGATAACAGTGATATGGCTTGTGCGCTTGTTAATGCGCGCAGCGCGACCTTGTGCACGAGCGCGGAAACGCTTAAGCGTTACACCCTCATCCACGTAGGTTTCCTTGATGACCAAGTCCTGCTCACGGAATGGTTCACCGGCTTTTTCAGCCTTTACGCGAGCGTTAGCAATCGCGCTTTCGAGAACCTTACGCACCGGCAATGATGCGTCCTGAGGAGCAAACTTCAAAATGGTAATAGCTTCGCTTGCACGCTTGCCTCGGATGAGGTCGACCATGCGGCGAGCCTTGCGCGGCGTCACGCGTACGTGACGAGCGATTGCTTTAGCTTCCATGTGTCCTACTCTCCTTTAGCGGCGTGCTTTCTTGTCGTCCTTCACATGACCTTTGAAAGTCTTGGTCGGGGCGAACTCACCGAGCTTATGACCAACCATTGCTTCGGTAACGAATACCGGCACATGCTTACGGCCATCATGTACAGCAAAGGTGTGTCCAATGAAATCAGGAGTGATCATCGAACGGCGAGACCACGTCTTAATAACGTTGTGAGTACCCTTGTCGTTTTGCTCGTCGACTTTTTTCTGTAAGTGGGCGTCGACGAAGGGGCCCTTCTTGATGCTACGAGTCATCTATTCGACACTCCCTTACTTACGGTTCTTACCATTAGGGCGACGACGAACAATCATCTTGTTCGAAGCCTTCTTTGGACGACGTGTACGAACCTCACCCTTACCCCATGGAGATACTGGTGGCTTACCACCACGAGTACGACCACCATGTGGATGGTCAACAGGGTTCATAGATTCGCCTCGTGTAATTGGTCTACGACCAAGCCAACGTGCACGGCCAGCTTTACCAAGCTCAACGTTAGCGTGATCGGAGTTACCGACTTCGCCAACCGTAGCGCGGCAACGAGCGTCCACGTTACGAATTTCGCCAGATGGCATACGTAACTGAGCGTAAGCACCATCTTTAGCTACGAGCTGAACGGCTGCACCAGCGGAACGGGCAATCTTTGCACCACCAAGTGGACGAAGTTCGATTGCGTGAACCACAGTACCTGTTGGGATGTTCTTCAAAGGCAGGTTGTTTCCTGGCTTAATATCAGCCTGAGCACCAGTCTCAATAACATCGCCTTGTGCGATACCTTCAGGAGCAATAATGTAACGCTTCTCACCGTCTGCATAGTGAAGCAGAGCGATACGAGCGGAGCGGTTAGGGTCATACTCAATATGAGCGACCTTTGCTGGAACGCCATCTTTATCCCAACGCTTAAAATCAATGAGACGATACTGACGCTTGTGACCACCACCGCGATGGCGAGAAGTCATGCGGCCGTAAGAGTTACGACCACCAGTTTTACTAAGTTTGCGTACCAACGATTTTTCAGGCGTAGAGCGCGTGATTTCGGAAAAGTCCGAAACCGATGCGTTACGACGGCCTGCAGTCGTCGGCTTATAAACGCGGATAGCCATAATATAGTCTTCCTTTAACTTTTCTCGGCTAGCCTTCAGTTACCAAAGATATCAATCGTCTGACCTGCAGCCACTGTGACAATAGCGCGCTTTTGATTCACACGACGACCGAAGCCTGTGCGAGAACGCTTGCGCTTGCCTGCGCGGTTCAAAGTGTTGACGTTTGTAACTTTGACTTTGAAGATTTCTTCAACAGCCTGCTTAATCTGAACTTTGTTTGCATCTGGAGCAACTACAAAAGTGTACTGTCCACGATCAGATGCAGCGTAACTTTTTTCAGAAACAACTGGCTTCAAAATGACATCATGTGCTGGGTTATGGACTGCGACCATTTAAATCAGGCCTCCTTAACGACAGTCTCAGTCTTAGCAGCAACGAAGGCATCGAAACCTTCCTTGGTGAAGACTACATACTGAGCTGTGATGACATCATAGGTGTTGAGCTGATCAGCGAAGATCGGATGCACCGTTGGAATATTACGTACAGACATCCACTCATTGATGTTTTCACGAGAAAGCACAACAGTGGTGAATTGATTCTGCGTAACTGGTGTAAGTGCAGCAACAGCGCACTTAGTAGATGGAACATCTTTGATGCCTAAATCTACGATTGCAACGCGTGCAGCATTAGCGCGATCCGAAAGAGCATAACGAAGAGCAGCAGCCTTCATCTTCTTTGGAGTACGCTGATCATAGCTACGAGGAACTGGACCATGCACAACGCCACCATGTACCCACTGTGGAGCACGGATAGAACCTTGACGAGCGCGACCAGTACCCTTTTGTTTCCATGGCTTCTTACCACCACCGGAAACGTTAGCGCGATTCTTTACTGCATGAGTGCCCTGACGAGCTGCAGCGAGCTGTGCAATAACGACCTGGTGAACCAATGGGCCATGAGCTAAAACGTCTTCATTGGAGATACCGAAAATCTCGGCAGGAGCTTCAACAGTTCCGTTAGCTTTACCCTGGTTATCAGTGACGTTCAGAGTTACGTTTGCCATAATTATCAGGCTCCCTTCACTGCCGAACGGACGAGAACGATTGCGCCCTTAGGACCTGGAATAGCGCCCTTAATAGCGAGAATGCCGTTCTCGACATCCGAAGAAACGATGGTGAGGTTGAGCGCTGTAGAAGTCACATGACCCATGCGACCTGCCATACGCTTGCCCTTCAAAATACGGCTTGGAGTTGCACATGCACCCACAGAACCTGGGCGACGTTCATTCTTGTGCGAGCCGTGAGTACGGCGATAAGACTTGAAGCCCCAACGCTTAATAGTACCAGCGAAGCCCTTACCCTTGGTTGTGCCGGTAACATCCACTTCAGAACCTTCAGCAAAAAGCTCAGCGGTCAATTCTTGACCTGGCTTGTATTCTGCTGCATTATCTGTACGCACCTCAGCGAGATGACGACGTGGAGTAACGCCAGCTTTAGCAAAGTGACCAGCCAATGGCTTAGTTACCTTTGTAGGATCAATCTGGCCATAACCGAGCTGAACAGCATTATAGCCATCAGTTTCTTCGGTCTTAACAGCAGTTACTACGTTAGTAGCAACTTCAACCAGAGTTACGGGGACAAAAAGGCCGTTTTCATCCCAAACCTGCGACATACCCAGCTTGCGACCGAGCAGTGCAGTGCGATTCTTATTCTGCGACATTATTTTCTCCCCCTTCCTACAGCTTAATCTCAATATTTACATCCGCAGGCAGGTCAATGTGCATCAAAGAATCCACAGCCTTTGGCGTTGGATCAACGATGTCAATGAGGCGCTTATGAGTGCGCATCTCGAAATGCTCGCGAGAATCCTTATATTTGTGAGGAGAACGGATAACAACAAATACGTTCTTCTCGGTCGGCAGAGGAACCGGACCCACCACTGTGGCGCCCGCGTTCGTCACCGTCTCGACGATTTTCTTCGCCGATTGGTCGATGACCTCATGGTCATAGGACTTAAGCCTGATGCGGATTTTCTGTCCCGCCATTGCCGTCCGCCCTTTCTAGCGATTCGTTTACTGTTTACCAACCTGTATTAAAGGACACCGGCGAGAATAGACACTTATAGTCATTCCACATCAGTGCGCAGCACCAAAAAGCCCAAAAAATGAACATTCTTGTTTCTGCGCTCGCTTTTTTTGATTCAATATGCGAGCCTAAAAAACAGGCAACTGTCTAATTAAACCATTCACTATGGATTAAGAAAAACCGGGCGTGTCGGTGATTTTCCTATAAAAAATGGCAAAAACTACACCTAGTGCAGCTCCTGCCATTTTTGACTAAATATGTAATTGTGTTAGTAACACTAACAAATTACTATACTATAAATTTTTTAATTTTTGAAAAATACTACTTTAATTTTTAGAAATACTACTAAAGATCGAAATCCTTATAAATCTCTAAAATCTCCAAACGCTATAAAGTACTAATGCCCTAACGTCCTAACGCTTGAAAAGATACTCAAATCTTAACGCTTCTCACGTCAAAACGCTTAAAACGCTATAAACTCCCTAGCATCTTAACGCTTCTCACGCTCCAAACGCATACGATGCCCTTCTTCTTGAGAAACACCATAATAAGCAGCAACAGCAATATCCTTCATATCTTCAATTTGCGGAATACGAGGATTTGCAGGAGCACATTGATCTTCATAAGCTCGCATACCAATATGGTCAAGCAAAGACCAATAATATTCTTCATCAACACCACAATCTTTGAAAGAAGAATCCATTCCAAGAAGATTATCGCGATAATTTTCAACAGCTTTCGCTAAGTTTTCAACACCCTCTTCAGGAGTCTTACCAGGATCAACCCCAATATTCTTAGCAAGTTGTTGATAACGCTCAACAGCAACATAACGATTATACTTTGGCCAGCTAGTAGGCTCCATAGGTATCTGACCATTATAACGAATCACATAAGGCAACAAAATTGCGTTAGTTCTACCGTGAGCCACGTGACATAAAGCACCGATCGTGTGAGCCATTGCATGGCACATTCCAAGGAAAGCTGAACCAAATGCCATTCCTGCCATAGTAGCAGCATTGTGCATCTTCTCTTGAGCTTCAATCTTACGCTCAGAATCTTCACAATTAACGGAATCATTTAGATTTTCCCAAATCAACTTTGCTGCATGCAAAGCCATAGCATCTGTAAAATCATTTGCATATACTGAAGCAAAAGCTTCCATAGAATGAGTCAAAGCATCAAATCCAGAATCACAAGCTAACTTACGAGGCTGAGTGCGAGCCAAAACAGGATCTACAATTGCAACAGACGGAGTCAATGCATAATCAGTAACAGGATACTTATACCCAGTTTTATGGTCTGTAATAACAGCGAATGGCGTAACCTCTGAACCAGTTCCAGAAGATGTAGGGATACAAATCAAGCAAGCCTTCTCTCCCAACGGTGGGATCTTGAAAGCACGTTTACGAATATCAAAGAATTTTTCACGCAAATCTGCGAAAGAAATCTCAGGATGCTCGTAAAGAAGCCACATAATTTTTGCAGCATCCATTGGAGAACCGCCGCCAACAGCAATAATCGTATCCGGCTGGAACTCTTCACGCATCATTTCTGCACCGCGCTCAACTGTTTCAACACTTGGCTCCGGCTCAACATAATCAATAATACGGAAAGTAACTCGATTAGATCTAGCGCGAAGCTGATCTATAATTTTATCCACAACACCAAGCTGTTCCATTACTTTGTCGCACACAATAACAGCACGCTCAATGCCATACATATCGCGCAAGTAGCGGACAGCATTAGGCTCAAAATATGTTTTAGCTGGAACTTTAAACCACTGCATGTTGTTATTCCTTCGTGCAATACGCTTTATATTTATAAGATTTACAGCCTGAACATTTCCAGAAACAGAATTTCCACCATAAGATCCGCATCCCAAAGTAAGAGATGGAGCAATTGAATTATAAATATCTCCAACTCCACCCAGAGATCCTGGAGAATTCCAAATAATTCTGCACGCATGCATGCGAACGCCATATTCTCGAGCAAGTTGTTGATTATTCGTATGAATCACAGCTGTATGACCTGCTCCATGTACAAGCATTTGCTCACACATCTTAAAGCCATGCTCTTTATTTTCAGATTTTAATATTGCGTGAACAGGAGCTAACTTTTCCATAGTTAAAGGCTCCATCTCGCCAACTTCTTTACACTCTGCAACAATAATTACAGCATCTTCAGGGATTTCAAAACCAGCCTCATGAGCAATATATTGAGGTGACTTTCCTGGAACAACAGAGTTAAGTTTCGGAGTATTTCCAGAATAAGAAGTGCATCCAAACATATATTTCTCTAATTTGGCTTTTTCTTCATCATTTACGAAATAAGCTTTACGGCGCTTAAGCTCTTTAACGAGCGAATCATAAATATCTTTATCTGCTATAATCGCCTGCTCAGTAGCACAAATCATTCCATAATCGAAATGCTTTGAAAGTACCAAGTCATTTGCAGCGCGCGCAATATCAACATCGCTGTCAACATACGCTGGAGCATTACCAGCTCCAACTCCAAGAGCAGGCTTACCAGACGAATAAGCAGCTTTAACCATTCCCGGACCGCCTGTAGCTAGAATAGTTGCAATATCTGGATGCTTCATTAAAGCTCCAGTTGCTTCAATAGAAGGGTTTTCAATCCATTGAATGCAATTTTCAGGCGCTCCAGCAGCAACAGCAGCATCACGAACAATACGTGCAGCTTCAGAAGAACACTTCTGCGCAAAAGGATGGAATCCAAATATTATTGGGCAACGAGTTTTAAGTGCAATAAGGGACTTAAAAATTGCAGTTGACGTTGGGTTGGTTACTGGTGTAACACCTGCAACAATTCCTACAGGCTCAGCAATCTCGTCAATACCCATAACGTCATCTTCATTTATAATTCCAACAGTTTTTTGACCTGCTAAATAATGCGTTATATGCTCACAAGCAAAAATATTTTTAGTTGCTTTATCTTCTACTAAACCACGACCAGTTTCATCAACTGCCATTTTTGCCAAGAACAAATGCTTATTTAATGCAGCTACAGAGGCCTTTGCAACGATTCTATCTACTTGAGCTTGATTTAATTTCTCATATTCATCTAAAGCTTTCTTTGCTTTAACAACGAGATCATTTACTTCTTTTTCGGCGCTAAGAGTTTTATTATCCACAGTTTCCTGTTCCTCGCGTTTAGACTCTTCTTTTGAATTAACGCCATTATTACTAACATTTTTATCTGTGACAGCTTTATTCGTTGCCTCAGCCATTAGGTCCTCCTTGATCATCATATTCACAAACGTTCATACGACTTTTGTTATCTACAAAAGTGACATAGCTAACAATTTACTTGAGTTACTGTACTATTCGAATTTTGTAGCGAGTTGCGCTATTTATGATTGAGGATTATCATCTATTGTTCATTATTTGTTAATATTTGTTATTTATTTTGTGCGATTTTATGATGGATTTTCTAAAATGTTAGATTTATTCTATTTTTGCGAACTATTTATAACATTGCAATAATCGTGAATTGCCTATAATTAGCCCATAACTAGCCTATAATCATTCTTAATTTCGATTTATTATAAATCAATTACCTTTTTGCTCAAAAGCACACTAGCGCAGCAAAAAAACGGCCCCCAGACGAATCTGAGAGCCGAATAAAAATATATTTCCGCGAAACTTAACGCTTCGAGAACTGAGGTGCACGGCGTGCCTTGTGCAAACCAGCCTTCTTGCGCTCAACAACACGAGCGTCACGAGTCAAGAAGCCAGCTTTCTTCAAAGCAACACGATTTGCATCGCGATCAATAGCATTCAATGCACGAGCTACACCCAAACGAATAGCACCAGCCTGACCAGTAGTACCGCCGCCGTCAACGAGAACGACAACGTCAAACTTTCCTTCAAGCTTAAGCAACACGATAGGAGAATTCACTTCACGCTGCAATAAGCGAGATGGGAAATACTCTTCCAACGTGCGTCCATTGATAGTCCACTTGCCAGTGCCAGGAACCAAACGAACACGAGCAACAGCCTCTTTACGACGACCAGTACCATATCCTGGCTCAATCGCAGAAGTACCAGTACCTGCACCAGAATTAGTTTCAGTGGTGTAGTTGGTCAGTTCTTCTTCGTTCTCGAGAACCGCGGAGTTGTTGTTATCTACCATAATCATATTCTCCTTACGATTCACTTAGCCTGCTGAGAAACCTTAGAGATCTCAAAGACCTGTGGTTTCTGTGATATGTGCGGATGTTCAGCACCAACGAATACACGAAGGCGATCGAGTTGCACTTTAGCAAGACGATTCTTTGGAAGCATGCCCTTGACTGCAGACATAATGATGCGCTTTGGATTTTTCTCCAAAAGCTCAGCATAGCTGTCGCGGCGAAGACCACCTGGACGACCAGAGTGGGAATAAAGTTCCTTGCTCAACTTGTTTCCAGTCAAAGCAATCTTCTCAGCGTTAATAATAATAACGTGATTGCCTGAATCAGCATGAGGGGCAAACGTAGGCTTATTTTTACCACGCAATAAAATGGCTACCTGAGTGGCCAAACGACCGAGCACCACATCAGTGGCGTCGACAATATACCAGTCATGAGTCAAATCTGCTGGTTTCGGTGTGAAAGTCTTCACAATCGTAC